>NZ_CBAYMC010000096.1:0-15247 GCF_964826245.1 Armatimonas sp.
GAAGACACGACGGTCTACGCCCTCCTTAACCAAGAAGCCCTAAAGCTCGCCGCGAGCGAGGGGCTGGCGGATGTTGCGTATCTCACGCGCCATCTTCATGTCCTCGACTTTCACCTAGGCAATCGCTCACCGTTTGCCGATCCTCATGCGCGGGGCGTGGTCGAGGGACTCTCGCTGGATAAATCTCTGGCGCAGGACACGCGGCTCTATGTTGCCACGGTGCAGGCCTTGGCCTACGGTACTCGCGCGATTATCGAAGCCGCCAACGCCCAAGGCTTTACGATCACTCAGATTGTAGCGACCGGTGGCGGCACAAAAAACCCGCTCTGGCTCCAGCAGCACGCCGATGCCTGCGGAATGCCCATCACACTGGGCAAAGAGTCCGAGTCCGTGCTGCTCGGCTCCGCGATTCTCGCCGCGCACGCCTCAGGCGACTACGCCAGTGTCACCGATGCGATGACGGCGATGGGCCGCGCGGGCGAGACGATCACGCCCAACCCGGCCACCCGCGCCTACCACGACCCCAAAAACGCCATCTGGCGCGAGCTCTACGACGCGCAAAAACGCCACCGTGGAATGATGGCTGCCCTCCTCCCCTAGCCCCCGGGTACCCTCTGGGTGCCAATCCTGGGAGGAGGGACTGAGGGAGGAGGGAATCTATGTTCACCGTTATAAAGCAGGAATTGATGTTGCGGCTACGGCAGGGAGCCACCTGGGGGCAGTTTCTCTTTATCCTCCTGGTTGCTGCCGCTGTGATGAGCAGCCAGCGCGGGGACTCCGACCTGGGGCGGGTTCACGCCAATGCGCCCCTACGGCTGGTGCAGTTTGCCGCTGGGTTCTGCCTGATCGCCGGGCCGATTGTGGCCGCCATTGCGGGCACCGGGATTCTGCGCGACTTTGAACTTCGAGTGCACGAGTTCTTCTTCACGTCGCGCCTAAAAGCCTGGCAGTATTTCTTCGGACGCTATCTGGGCAGCTTTATCCTGACCGGGGTGCTGTTTTTGGCACTGCCTCTGGGGTTCTGGATCGGAACCGTGATTCCGGGTGACTCAACCCACCTCGGCCCGTTTCGCCTCGCGCCCTATGCGTTTTCCTACTTCGTTTTTCTCTTGCCCAACCTACTGCTCACCAGTGCGCTTTTCTTTGTCGCCGGGGCACTCACTCGAAATCTCTTTGCCGTGTACTCTATGGGAGTGGGGCTCTTTGTGCTCTATCTGATCGGGGCGGGGCTTGCCACCGCCATCGGGAGCCGGGGGGCGGCGGCGATTCTCGACCCCTATGGCATGGCGCTTTTAACCACGGAAACACGCTACTGGTCACCGGCGCAGACCAACACCTCGCTGCCCTCGCTCGATGGCTTGCTGCTTCTCAACCGCGCCCTCTGGTCGGGGATTGGGCTGGGAGTGGTGGCTCTGGGAGGGCTTCTGTTTCGGTTCCGCGCCCTCGCGCCGCAGCTTCCTCGCCGAAGCGCTGGGGATAGAACGCCGCCGCCGCAGGGAGTCGTGCCTAAGCCCCATGCTCAGCCTCAGGCGTGGCGTAGCTTTCTGCACTTGGTGCGCTTCCACACCCGCTTCATCCTCTGTGCCTGGCCTTACTGGCTCTTTCTTGCCTTCGGGCTGATCGCCTTTGCGATGCTGGCCTCGAAAGAAGAGGGCTTCACGGGGACGCCCCTTCTGCCTACCAATAGCCATGTGCTCAAAGAAGTGAGCGACATGTACGGGGCGCTCTTTGTCTTTGTGGCGGCGATCTATGCGGGGGAGCTCTGCTGGCAGGATCGGATTCTGCGGGTCGCCCCGATTGTCGAGGCGCTGCCCCTCTCGCGCACCGTAGCGCTGCTGGCGCGCTTTGTGGCGCTCCAGTTTTCCTTGATCTTGGCAGGGATTTTCTACTCCGTTATCGGGATGCTCCAGCAGCGCGCCGGAGGCGTGGCTCCCGAGGGCAGTGCCTACCTGATGGGGATTTTTGGGATCACGGGAGTCTCGCTCTTTAGCTTCTCGGCGCTGGCGTTTCTGGTGCACAACCGCGTCCCCAATAAGTTTGTCGGGCACCTCGTGGTGGTGCTGATCGTGCTGGTTCCCACCGCCTTTACCGCGCTGGGCTGGGAGCACCCGCTGCTGGATTTAGGGACACTGGGCGATGCCTACTACTCCGATCTGGATGGCTTTAGCGCCTACCAGACGCAGCTTTTGGGGATGGGAGCGCACTGGCTCTTGGTGGCGTTTTGGATGCTCGCCCTTGCCCTCCCCAAGCGCCCGCAGAACCGTGGCGGAGTTGCACTGCTGACCGTACTTTGTGCGCTGAGCACGGGGCTGCTGCTCTATAACTTCCACGGCATTCATCGGTTCCAGAACGAGAATAGCCAGAGTCAAGCGCAGGCGGACTACGAGCGGACGTATCGAGCGAAGTGGCTAGAGCTGCCCCAGCCCAAGATGACGGCTGCCGATCTGGATGTGACTCTCTGGCCGGAGCGGCGCACGTTTCGCATTTCGGGGCGCTACACGCTCAAAAATAAATCAGACAAGCCCATCCCCGAGCTACTCCTGAGCTACGACAACGAGCTCGACCCTCAGAAAATTACCTTCGGGGCTCCTGCAACTCGCATCCAAGAAGACACTCGCCTTGGGATGCAGGTCTGGAAGCTCGCCACGCCGCTTGCACCCGGCCAGACCATGACCCTAGACTTTACGGTCGCCTGGGACAAACCGGGTTTTGCCGCCCGTGGCCCGCGCACCGATATCGCCGCCAATGGGAGCTTTCTCTCCAATCTTGCGCCACGGATCGGCTACCAGTCCGAGATGGAGCTGACGGATGCGGCGGAGCGTAAGAAGCAGAACTTGGGCGCATGGAAAGAGCTTCCCGAGCGCATTGGCAGCTACCAGACCTATATCGGCGGCGACTCGGACTGGGTGCAGCTGGCGATGACCGTGCGAACTGCGCCGGATCAGCTTGCACTCGCGCCGGGTAGGCTGACTCGGGAGTGGCAAGAAAACGGACGGCGCTGCTTCCGCTACGAGTCAAACCATGTTGTCCGCTACTTCTGGGCCGTGGTCTCGGGCAAGTACGCGACACAGAAAACGACTTATAAGGGCACGCCTATCACGGTCTACTACCATGCGGGGCATCCGTGGAACGTCAAGCGCATGCTGAGCGGTGCCAAGGACGCGCTGGCGTTCTGCTCCCAGACGTACGCGCCCTATCCCTTCTCCGAGCTACGGATTGTCGAGTTTCCCGCGCGGGGGGCAAGTATCGCTGCCCAGGCTTTTGCGGGAACAATCCCGTTTTCTGAGGCGGGGGGCTTTACGCTGAGTGTCGGCAAAGACGACTTCGACACTCCCTTCTATGTCACGGCGCATGAAGTGGCGCACCAGTGGTGGGCGCACCAGCTCACGGGAGCGAACCTGCCCGGCTCCGAGGTGCTCTCCGAGTCGCTTGCCGAGTACACCGCGCTCCGGGTGGCGGTCGAGGCGGGCAACGAGGCGGGCGAAGTCAACAAGCGTGCCGCCGATGCCTACTTGAAGGGCCGTGGCCAGGACCGTACGGAGGAGCAGCCCCTCATCTCCACGCGCCGTCAGCCCTATATCTGCTACCAGAAAGGTGGCCTCGCCTTCCACGAGCTACACTGGCTCGCCGGGGAGCACTTTGACAAGGTGCTCAGCAGCTACTTAAAAGTGCTGGCGTTCAAAGAGCCGCCGTACCCCACGGCAGCTAACTTGGTCGAGAACCTCAAGGTAAACTTGCCCGCCCATAAAACACGGATCACGGAGCTTTTTGAGAAGATCACGCTCTGTGATCTGAAAGTCGTCTCGGTCAAGAAAAAGCAGCTCAGCAAGAAGCGCTGGCGCACCGAGGTAGTCGTGACGGCCAAGAAAGTCTTCTCCGACGGTCAGGGCAACGAGACTCCTGCCCCCCTTCATGACATCGTCTTTGCGACACTCTGGACCGGTGAGGATGCCGTCACGCTCCGTGCCACGCTCCAGCAGCCCCGTCAGACCCTTGTCTTTGAAACGGAGTTCTCCCCCCGTCATATCACCGTCGATCCCGCCTACCACCTACTAGACCGGGAGCACGACGACAACACGCACTCTGTGGAGTAGCGGCCTCAGGTAAAATGCGCCCATGAATATCGTTCTGATCTTCGCCGACGATCTCGCGTATGCCGATGTGGGCTGCTTTGGGGCCAAAGACATTCGGACGCCCCACATTGACTCTCTGGCGCGCGACGGCGTGCGCTTTACGGACTTCTATGTCGCGCAGCCGGTGTGCTCAGCGAGCCGGGCGGCCTTGCTCTCAGGGTGCTACTCGGGGCGAGTGGGGATCCAGGGGGCGCTGGGACCGGGTGCGAAGATCGGGATTAGCGACAAAGAGACGCTCCTGCCGCAGGTGCTGAAGGCGAAGGGCTTTGCGACGGCGATGGTGGGCAAGTGGCACTTGGGGCACCTGCCGGAGTTCAACCCGACCCGCCACGGCTTCGACGAGTGGCTGGGACTGCCGTACTCCAACGACATGTGGCCCAATCACCCGGACACGCCCCGTGCCTACCCGCCACTGCCTCTTATGGACGGTGAAAAGCCCGTGCAGACCATCGAGAATATCGAGCAGATGGGCACGCTCATGCAGCGCTACACAGATCGCGCCGTGGGCTTTATCGAGAAGCACGCAAAACAGAAGACGCCGTTCTTTCTCTACTTCGCCCACGCCATGCCGCACGTCCCGCTGGCTCCCGGCAAGAAGTGGATTGGCCGTTCCAAGCGCGGCACGTTTGGCGATGTGATCGAGGAGCTCGACGACTCTGTGGGGCAGCTCTTGGCGGCGCTGAAACGAACGGGCGCAGAGCGCGACACGCTCGTGATCTTCACGTCGGACAACGGCCCCTGGCTCAGCTACGGCGAGCACGCCGGGAGCGCGGGGCCCCTGCGCGAGGGCAAGGGCACGTGCTGGGACGGCGGCATCCGCGTCCCGTTTGTGGCACGCCATCCGGGCAAGATTCAGAAGGGGAGCGTGATTTCTGAGCCCGCGATGACCATTGATCTCCTGCCCACAATTGCCAAGCTGACGGGAGCACCGCTGCCGAAAAACAAGCTAGACGGGAAGGACATCGGGCCTCTGCTCTCAGGCGACACGCGCGCCAAGAGCCCGCAGGAGGCGTACTTTTTCTACTACAACACCAACGAGCTCCAGGCCGTGCGCTCTGGGAAGTGGAAGGTCATGCTCCCGCAAAACTATCGCAGCCTCGGCCCCTACCCCGAGACCGCGCGGGGCGGCAAGCCCGTGAGCTATAAAATGGCCAAGATCACCCGCCCGCTGCTCTTTGATCTGGTCGCCGATCCGGGAGAGACCACCGACCTTGCTGCCCAACACCCCGAGATCCTCAAGCGCCTCCTTGCCCTCGCCGAAAAAGTCCGCGAAGACCTCGGCGACGGCCCTAACCGCATCGGGAAAGGCGTCCGCCCCGTCGGAAAAGCCGCCGGTTGAAAACGGCGTCTAAGCGCCTGCGGCTGAAATGTCGCTCCGCGACAGAGACTGTGCGAGTGCCGTAAGTGCATCGCACTCCGTTTGTATCGCCTTGGCGAGCGTCTTGCGTGCCTCATCATCGAATTGAGCGTGTTGGAGAGTCAGACGCTCGACATCTGCCAGGATTGCTATGCACCTTTCTCGAAGTGACGAGACAAGCTTGCGGTACGAGGGATCGTCGGCCAGCTTTCGGGAAGGGGCACCAAGCGACGGGAGAGTAAGCGTCACCGTGGTGCCTTTGCCTAGTCCCGCCGAATCAACCATGAACTGCCCCCCGTGCCAGCGAGCAAAAGCCCACTCCTCGTAGAAACTCGGCTCGGCTCGCCCGATAATCCGCTCATCACGGTTGTCTCTTTGCTCGGGAGCCTGGTGGGCGTTCAGGCGTTGGGAGATTTTTAGGAGGAACTCAGATGTCATTCCCAGCCCCTGATCCTGGATGGTAAACGCGAGTCCTCCCCCCACCGTGGTGACGACTATCAGGCGCACCTCACCACCCTCAGGCGAGTACTCTATCGCCCTATCCATAAACTCTCCGAGTACATCTACCAGTCCTTCCTCGTCGGTGAGAAAGGTCTCTGGGAGATTATCGCCGAGCTCTAGAGCAAAACGATGGGTTGGTTTCAGGTAGCGGGAGCGCAAGGCACGGTCGCGAACGGCTTCCACAACCGCTTGAAGCGATGTTGGTTCGGCATGAAAGCGCTCTGGGAACCGCTCAAGTCTAATAACCCGTAGAAAGTTCAGGATCTTGTCACATTCTTTGTCCATGATCTCCAAAAACTCCATGCGGTCGGAGTGTGCAAACATCGTCTCATCTTCGTCCATAAGCAACGTGGAGACAAAGCCCTTGATCGCGGTCACCGGGGTACGAAGCTCCAGCCACTGCGCCAGCCCTTCTGGTAGGCTCGCCGCCAGTGCCCGGTTCATCATCTGCGCGGCCTCGTCCTCTAGCACGAGCTTCTCGTGCTCCGCCCACCGCTGGAGCAAAAAGTGGGCTTCGTCGGAAAGGTCAATCGTGATCTGCGGCATGGTCTTTCTCCAGTTGCACTAGAAACGCCTGCATCTGCTCTAGCTCGGTGTGGACAAGCTGGGCAAAGTCGGCGTGGGTGCGAGCATCAAAGCGGTAGTGCTTGGTGGGAAAAGCGTCCAGTTCGGCGAGGAGCGCAGAGAGCTTGATGCGCCAGTGCCGTAGCTGGGTGATGTTATCCCTGAGCTGGGTATCGTCGAGCAGGGGATCGTAGGGAAGCCTGACGAAGACTGTAGAGCCTTTACCCAGCCCATCGGAGTGCGCCCAGAGCTGCCCTGCCATCAGCTTGACAAACATCTGGCACAAAAACGCTCCAATCCCTGCTCCTTTCAAACCGCGCGTTTCTGACTCCGGGGGGCGGCTAAACTTTTCCCCGAAAAGAGGAAGGAACTCTCGACTCATTCCGATGCCCTGATCGTGGATGGAAAAGAGAATGGTGTTGGAAGATTCGCGTTGCACTCTCAGCGTGACCGTTCCTCCCTCAGGTGAGAACTTGAGGGCATTGCCAATCAGGTTATGGAGAATCTGCTCCAGCTTGTCCTCATCGCAAGGAAACGCATCTGGAACATCGTCCACAAGCTCAAGGTAAAGCGCATGGTTAGGTTTGAAGTAGGTTGACCTTCGATCTATATCTACGATTTTTTCCAGCAGGGCACGGAGAGAGAAGATACTCACCGAAACCGGCGAAAAGGGAGAGTGCTGAAGCGTCCTATCTTCGATCTGAATGGCCAGGAGGTACTCAATGCTCTTACGAATGTGCTGAACCGAGAACTGCATATCCTGGGTATGGCGACGAAGTTGGGAAGCCGGGGTATTCGGTGGGAGACTCTCGATCTCCTGTTGAACAAAATCGATGATGTTGAAGTGACTGCGTAGATTGATGACATCGGGGATGGAGTCGTGGTTGGAGCAGAGCAGAGCGTATTGTAACATCACAGCTCCGTAATTCTCCACCTTTTCACCACGCCGGAGACCACGCTCCCTCAGCAGAGCTAAGGCTTCATCGGAAAGCTCAATCGTGATCTTTGCCATGGCAGGTCACCTACAAACAAAAACTCCCCTCCTCCCACGGCTCTTGGGAGGAGGGGCTGGGGGAGGAGGGAACGCTACCGTCCCCGGTCTTTGTAGCCCTTCCAGGCAAACTCCAGCGCTTGGGCTAGGGTCTGGCGCTCGACGCGGCCATCGCAGTGGCCGGACTCTTTGGAGAAGACAAACTGGTAGGGGTATTTCTTCGCCTTCAGCACCCTGGCGAAGCGGTCGTTGGCCATCACCCAGTTATGGAGCGTCTCCTCCGGGTCACGGAAGCGCAGGTCGTTCTCACTCACGTGCATCCAGATACGCAGCGGCTTACGCTTCTCTTTCGGAAGAATGCTCGCATGGTACTCCCAGGCACCACGCGGCGACTCGGGGTTCTTGGGCGACTGCTGATCCACATACGTCCCCGAGTAGCTAATCACGCGGTGGTAGAGCTCCGGGTGGAACCAGGCCATCGAGAACGCCGCCGCCGCGCCCGAGCTACAGCCCATCGTGGCGCGGGCATCCGGGTCTTTGCTAAACGTCACGCCGTAGTCGCGGGTCACGCGCGGCAGGATCACACTCTCAATGTACTCCGCGTACTTGCCGGAGACGGTGTCGTACTCCAGGCCGCGCTCACTGCCCTGCGCATCGCCGCCGCCGGAGCTGATAAAGACCACCACCATCGCCGGGAGCCGCTTCGCCGCGATCATGTTGTCTAAGATCGTCGGAAGCTCGCCGCGGCCCATGGCATCATGGGTCACGAGTAGCGGAGCAGGCTTGCCGGGCTGGTACTGCGCGGGGATGTAGACCCAGCAGCGCCGCTCGTAGGGCACGACCTCACCGGGCTTATTCTTCGCGATCCCCGGAAAGAGCGGGCTATCAGTGGACTTGACAATAAAGTCGGAGACCTTGCCCTTGGGCACATTGTCTTGCGCCGTCAGCTCCGGCGCATTGCTATACATCGGGGCGATCACATAGTTTCCCTCGCCTTTGTTGTAGCCGTAGGGTTGGAACTGGCTCAGGTCCATCGACCACGGAGCGCTTGCAGGTTGTTGTTGGCCCAGCAGGCCAAAGGCCAAAAGGCCGGTTAAAAGTACGTTGTTCATAGATTTGCTTTTTCACACGAGGAGTTTAAAACTCCTCGCTACTTCAGCGGGCGGCCCTTGATCGGCTTACCATTCGTGTCGAGGATCTGGAAGTGGTGAATCCCTGGTTTGGTGGTATCGCGGTGTGTCCAGACCACTTTCTTATCCGGAGTGATCTCTACCAGCTTGACCTCGTTGCCCTGCGCGTGGTGCGCGGTGACTACCGTGTTGCCATTGGGCAGGCGCTGGACACCGCAGCAGTCGTTGAAGGGGCGACCTTCCAGCTCGTCGTTGCTCACCGACCAGATGATTTTTCCTGCCTTATCGAACTCTACTGTCAGGTTTGCTATCGTGCAGCCCGTGAGCGTGTTGCCATTGTCGAGGCGAATCGCTGTGAAAGCCCAGCTCAGGAAGGCAGAGTTCTCCCAGTTGGGGGTCTTGGCCTCCCAGACAATCTCGCCCTTGGGCGTGTACTCGCGCACCATCTTGTCCAGAAGCTGGGGCACTAGGTAGTTGCCGTTTTTCAGCTTGCGGGTCATACGGGTCTGGAGGTGGTGGTCTTTGGTCTGCGCCTGGATCGGGACTTCTAGCTTGATCTCGCCGGACTTCTTATCAATCTCCAAGATACGCGGCTTGTTGCCCGCCTCGGTGCAGAGCAGGCGGCCCTTGCCGATGTCCTGCACCGTGTTCACCTCGGACTGTGTGCCCTTCCAGTCAAAGAGCACGTTGCCCTTCTTGTCCACCTCCGCGATCCCGCCACCGGGGTACTTGGCGCTTTTATTGAGAGCGAGAATAACATTGCCGTTGGGAAGCACCCAGCCATCGCGGGTCGCGTGAGGAAACTCCCAGAGAATCTGCCCGCTGCCAGAGCGGATGTAGGTCGCACCACCTGCAGCAAAGAAGGCGTGCGTGATTGGTTCTTGTCGCATATGGCATTTTAACACAAGCCTGCACGGTAAACGTGCAGGCTGTGGGGCGAGCAAGTCGCCGCGCCTTCGGCGGAAATTTACCGACGAGGCACGAGGAGGCGGCCAAAGGCCCCAAATCGTGACGATCTCCGTCCACGCTTTAAGTTACGACGTCGGTTTCTCCGTGCACTGCGGGGCCGCGCCCTCGGGGAGGGCGGGGACATCCACTCCGGCGCGGGGGAGCGTGCCCTCTAGCTCTTGCTTCCAGTGCGCGACATCGCCTGAAGGGCCATAAGCGTAGATCATCACCATCGGAGTGCTGCCGGTGTTGGTGAGCTGATGAAACACGGTGGGGGGGATGTAGACGCACTGGCCTGACGAAACGGCCTGTCGCTCCTCGCCCAGGCACATCTCGCCCTCGCCCTCGACGATAAAATACACTTCTTCTTGCTCCTGGTTGTGCCAGGGCACTTGGCCGCCATTTGGCTCTAGCATCACGTAGCCTAGGGCAAAGTTCTCGCACTGAATGGGAGAGGCCCCGCCCACGAGGTTACGGGTCCAGCGCTGCGCCGGGTAGCGACGACCGGCGATTTCGTTGAGATCGGCAATATTCATCTTGCAGAGAATACCCGATTCTGCATGGTATACTCACTCGTTGGGGGAGCGTTTGTCTTGTGGACGTGCTCCCTAAAATTTTGACCAAACGGAATTAAAATTATGAGTCAAGTGGAGTGGCGTACCTGGGGTGAAGAGGCGTTTGCGGAGGCCCGTGCGCAGGATAAGCCAATATTGCTTTCGATCACCGCAACCTGGTGTCAGTACTGCGCGGCAATGGACGAGAATACCTACGGCAACGAAGCCCTCGCCCAGTATATCAATGACAATGTGATCCCCGTTCGTGTGGACTCAGATAAGCGCCCCGATGTCAATGCCCGCTACACCCAAGGCGGCTGGCCCACGACCTGTGTGCTGACGGGTGAGGGCGATGTCCTCTGGGGCGGAACCAGTGTGCCACCCGATGGCATGGCGCAGCTCTTGCCTCAGGTGCTCAACTCCTACCGCCACGAGAAAGCTGGGATCGCGCAGCACGTCGCCGGGCTCCGTGAGCAGCTCCAGCAGCAGCACGCCGCGCCGCCCCTGGATCGCAACCTGCCCATTGACCCCAATATCCCCTTTGGCGTTCTTTTAGGCGCAAAGTTCGAGTTTGACTTTGCCTTTGGGGGCTTTGGCCACAACGGCCAGAAGTTCCCGCAGAACGAAGTGACCGAGCTGGTGATGGAGCAGTACTCCCGCACCGTTCGTATGGGACATCCCGATGCCGACCTGAAGCTGATCTTAGACCGCACGTTTAAGGGAATCGCGGAGGGGGGCTTGGTGGATGAGGGCAGTGGTGGCTTCTTCCGCTACGCCCAGACCCCCGACTGGCGCAACCCGCAGGTCGAGAAGCTGCTCGAAGACAACGCCGCGCTGGTGCGTCTCTTCTGCCGTGGCTACAGCCTGCTGGGGGACGAGTCGCTCAAGACGGCAGCGAAGAAGGGCCTTGACTATCTTCGCGCTCAGCTCTGGTTTGAGGATCTGGGAGTCTTTGGCGGCTCGCAGTTTGCCGATGGGGAGTACTACTCCCAGCCACTCGAAGAGCGCGCGGAGTGGAACCCGCCCGCCGTGGACGAGACCATTCTCGTGGGAGCCAATGCGGTGGCCGTTCGCGCTCTGGTGGCCTGGTGGCAGGTCACGGGCGAGGCCGAGGCACTGACCCAGGCCTGTCGCGTGTTGGACTACGTGCTGGAGCACTTGGTGGACGAGAACGGCTGCCCGACCCACTTCCAAGCCGCTGAGGGCGAAGACGTCGGCGAGATTCCTACGGGCATGCTCTCCGATGCCGCTGATTTAGTGGCGGCGGGGCTCGATCTCTACGAGGCAGGCCAGGGTGTGAAGTACTTAGACCGCGCCGAAGAGATCGCCAACTGGAGCCGTGGACACCTGGAGTCGCCCGAGACAGGGGGCCTCTACGATGCACCGGTTCGTCCTAGCTCCTTAGGCAACCTCAAAGTGGGAAGCCGCGATGTCGCCGACAACATGCTTTTTGCCGATTCGCTCCTGCGCTTGTTTCTCGCCACGGGTGAGACCGAGCACGCGCAGCTCGCACAGCGGATCTTGCAAGCCTTTCAGCCTGCCGCTCCCAACATGGGCTTCTTCGGAGCCAGCATGGCACTTGCTATTGAGCGTGCGGTGCTTCCCCCCGTTCTGGTGCATATCGTCGGTGCCGTGAGCGATCCTCGGACGCAGGCACTGCTTCAGGCGGCGCACAAAACCTACCGGTATGAGAAGTTCATCCAGCCCCTCGATCCGTCGAACGAGGATGATGCAACCCATATCGAGAACCTAGGCTACCCAACCCCGGAGCAACCGACCGCGCACATCATGGTCGCCACCGATGCGCTTGCGCCCACCGTGGATGCGGAAATTCTCATTGAGACAATCCAGAACGCTGCCCCAACCATGGCCGGAATGCCCGATCTCAGCGCCTTGATGGGAGAAGGCGACGAAGAAGCGTAACCGACGCGTCCCCAAAATAAAAAGCCCTCTCGCGATTTTTGCGAGAGGGCTTTTTGCTTTTGTTGTCGAACCCCTACAGTCAAGATGAAACGAAAGCTGGCGGGAATCCTCGCCCTGACCGGACTTGTCGCCGCAGCGGCGCTGGCACAGACCAAGCCTAAGCTGATGGCGGCACCCGACTTCAACCGCGAGGTGCGGCCGATCTTGGCCGATCACTGCCTCAAGTGTCACGGCCCCGACGATAAAAAGCGCGAGGCAGGCTTGCGGCTGGATCAGTCGCCGGGCACTGCGAAGCTCAAAGAGATGCTGGCTCGGATTGCCAAACCCAGCGGCAATGCGCTTCAGATGCCACCCGCGCACACCAACAAGCCGCTGAGTGCCACGCAAAAGAGCATTCTTCAGCGCTGGGTGGCCAGCGGTGCTAAGTACGAGAAGCACTGGGCGTTCGTGCCCCCCCTAACCCCCCCGCCGGGCGGGGGCAGGGGGGGGAATACTATTGACACACTCGTTTCTGCTCGCCTCAAGCCGCTAGGGCTGGCGCTCCAGCCGGAAGCCGATAAGTACACACTGATCCGTCGGGTGAGCTTGGATCTAATTGGGCTGCCACCGACGCTAGAAGAGACTGAGGCCTTTGTTAAAGACACGCGGCCCGATGCCTACGAAAAATTGGTGGACAGATTGCTGGCAAGCCCGCGCTATGGTGAGCGCTGGGCGCGTAAGTGGCTGGATCTGGCGCGCTATGCCGACACGAATGGCTACGAAAAAGACAAGCCGCGGACGGTCTGGCCGTGGCGGGACTGGGTGATAAAAGCTCTCAACGACGACATGCCTTTTGATCAGTTCACGATCAAGCAGCTCGCGGGGGACTTACTGCCCAATGCGACGCTTGACGACAAGATCGCGACGGGCTTTCACCGCAACACGATGCTCAACGAAGAGGGGGGCATTGACCCGCTAGAGTACCGCTACTACGCCATGGTGGACCGCATGGGCACAACGGGGGCAACTTGGCTGGGGCTGACGATCCAGTGTGCGCAGTGCCACACCCACAAGTACGACCCTATCACCCACAAAGAGTACTACCAGCTCATGGCGTTCTTAGACAACACCGAGGAGCCTGAGCTGGATGTGGTGACGCCTGAGCTGGCCAAAAAACGTGCCGAGGTTGAGAAGACGATCACGGAGCGTGAGGCCACGCTCGCCGAAAAATGGCCGATTGCTGTGCCGCTTCGCTGGGAGAAGACGCCTATGGAGGATGCCAAAGTTACCTCGGGGGCCAAGGCGGAAGTCCGACCCGATGGCGCGGTCTTTATCTCGGGCACCAACCCGGACAAGGATACCTACACGCTTACTCTGGTGGGTAGTGCCGAGCCTGTCTCTGCACTTCGCCTGGAAGCCCTCACCGATCCGACACTTGGGGCAACGGGGCCGGGACGCACGGCGCATGGGAACTTTGTGCTCACCGAGTTCGAGGTCAAGGCAGATGGCAAGCCGGTAAAGCTAGCACGCGGCGAGCACGACTTCGCACAAGAGGGCTTCTCGGCGCAGGCGGCACTCGATGGCAAGCCCAATACCGGCTGGGCGATCCATGCCGAGGGCAACTGGAATGTGAACCGGACCGCGACGTTTCATCTAGCCAAGCCACTCGCGGCGAAGAAGTGGACGGTCACCCTCAAGCAGGACTATGGCGGCCAGCACACGCTGGGGAAGTTCCGCCTGAGCCTGGGTACCGCTGGCACCGACTCAGATCCACGACCCATCGAGTCGCGCCGGAAAGAGGCCTTTGAGCGCGCCTTTGTGACCTGGAAGACCGCGCAGCAAGCCGCCGCCGTGCGCTGGGCGGTGGTCAAGCCCATCAAGGCAAGCTCAAACCTGCCGCTGCTCACGATCCAGCCCGATGGCGTTGTCTATGTGAGCGGCGATGGCACCAAGCGCGATGTCTACGAGGTTTCTTTGGCTAACCTGCCTCAGGGAGTTACTGCGGTGCGCCTCGAAGCCCTCCCCGACGACCGTCTGCCGAATCATGGACCTGGGCGTGTTGCCTACGAAGGCCCGCACGGGGACTTCCATCTGAGCACTCTGACCACTAGTGCGGGAAAGCTCGTTAAAGGAGTCTCCAATGTCGGCAATGCACAAAATGCGCTCGATACCAACCCGCAGACGGGCTGGAGTATCAATGGCTCCCAAGGCAAGCCCAGCGTGGCCGTCTTTGCATTCGACAAGCCGCTCGAAACAAACGCACTCGCACTCTCGATGGTCTTTGAGCAGTACTACACTGCCGGACTGGGCAAGTTCCGCCTCTCGGTAACCACGGATGCCCCCCCCGCCCCCACCCGCGAAGCGGGACTCCAATCCGCCTTCGGCGGTGGGGGAGCTTTTCTTGCACTGCTTCCCACGCTGGAAGACGCGCTGGCACGCAACGACGAGGCGGCGCTCCGTACTCAGTTTGTCCGCGTCGCCCCCGAGCTCGCCAGTGCCCGCACTGAGCTGGAGGCCCTCCGTAGAACCCTCCCGCACCCCCCGACGACTCTTGTCTGTATCGAGCGCCCCAAGGAGAACCCCCGCGCCACGTTCATCCACAACCGCGGCGAGTTCCTCCAGCCCACCGAGAGAGTAACCGTGGGAATCCCCTCCTCCCTCAGTCCCTCCTCCCAAGCTTGGGAGAAGGGAAGGGGAGGAGGGGATCGGTTGGCCTTTGCCCGCTGGCTGGTGAGTTCCCAGAACCCGCTCACGGCGCGGGTGATTGTCAACCGGGCCTGGGCGGCGTTCTTTGGCAAGGGGATCGTCAAGACCACCGAGGACTTTGGCTATCAAGGCACGCCTCCCACCCATCCCGAGCTACTGGATAACCTCGCGGTGGAGTTTATACAAAGTGGCTGGAGCCAGAAGAAGCTCCACAAGCGCATCGTGATGGCAGCGACCTACCGGCAGTCGTCAAAAATCACGCCCCAAGCACTCGCGAAAGACCCGGAGAACAAGCTGCTCTCACGTGGCCCCCGCGTGCGCCTCGATGCTGAGCAGGCGCGCGATCATGCGCTCACCGCCAGTGGCCTGCTCTCCTCCAAGATAGGTGGCCCTAGCGTCTTCCCGCCGCAGCCGCCCAGTGTCACCACCGAGGGAGCCTACGGAGCCTTGGCTTGGAATGT
>NZ_CBAYMC010000097.1:0-15187 GCF_964826245.1 Armatimonas sp.
AAGAGGATGAAGAGAAACTGTCCCCAGGTGGCTCCCTGCCGTAGCCGTAGCATCAATTCCTGCTTTATAACGGTGAACATAGATTCCCTCCTCCCTCAGTCCCTCCTCCCCTAGCCCCCGGGTACCCTCTGGGTGCCCGGGGGCTAGGGGAGGAGGGCAGCCATCATTCCACGGTGACGTTTTTGCGCCTCGTAGAGCTCGCGCCAGATGTTGTATTTCGCGTCGTGGTAGGCGCGGGTGGCCGGGTTGGGCATGATCGTCTCGCCCGCGCGGCCCATCGCCGTCATCGCGTCGGTGACGCTGGCGTAGTCGCCTGAGGCGTGCGCGGCGAGAATGGCGGAGCCGAGCAGCACAGACTCGGGCTCTTTGCCCAGCGTGATGGACATTCCGCAGGCATCGGCGTGCTGCTGGAGCCAGAGCGAGTTTTTCGTGCCACCACCGGTCGCCACAATCTGCGAGATCGTAAAGCCTTGGGCGTTGGCGGCCTCGATAATCGCGCGAGTACCGTAGGCCAGGGCCTGCACTGTCGCGACATAGAGCCGCGTGTCCTGCGCCAGAGATTTATCCAGCGAGAGCCCCTCGACCACGCCACGCGCATGAGGATCGGCAAACGGCGAGCGGTTGCCTAGGTGAAAATCGAGGACATGAAGATGGCGCGTGAGATAGGCAACATCTGCCAGCCCCTCACTGGCGGCGAGCTTTAGGGCTTCTTGGTTGAGGAGTGCGTAGACCGTCGTGCTCTCAGACTCTGCTCTATACGCCAGATCACGGTACTCGCTGGAGTCCTCGATCACGAAGTCAATCAGCGCCCCTGCCGCGCTCTGCCCGCCCTCGGTGAGCCAGTAGCCGGGCACCATCGCGCCAAAGTACGGCCCCCAGACGCCCGGCACAAAGATCGGCTCCTTCGAGGCCGCCATGTGGCAGTTGCTCGTCCCGCCAATCAGCGCAATCGAGCTTTCGAGGTCTGCGGCTCCGAGCAAGCCCAGGCCGCCCGCATGGGCATCTATAATTCCGACGGCGACAAAGCAGCTTGTGGTCAGGCCAAAGTGCGTGGCGGCTTCTGGAGTCAGCGGCCCGATGCGCTCGCCTAGGGGCCGGATGGGGTTCTGCGTGATCCGTGGATCATCGAGGCCGAGGCTTGCCAGAAACGCCGTGTCCCAGCGGCCTTCGTGGCCCAAGTACGTCCACTTGCAGACATTGGTGCAGAGCGAGCGCACGTCTTGGCCCGAGGCTTTGTAGGTCAGGAAGTCCGCTAGATCCAGAAACTTAGTCGCCGCAGCCCAAGTCTCGGGCAGGTTTTTCTTGAGCCACTGCAACTTCGGCGGCTCCATCTCGGGCGAGATCGCGCCACCGACGTACTTCAAGACCTCATGGCTCCCCGCGTTGATGGCATCGGTCTCCACAATCGCGCGGTGGTCCATCCAGACGATAATATTCTGCTCTGCACTGCCACTGGGGCTCACGGTCAGCGGCACATCGCCCTCGCCCAGCACGACCAGCGAGCAAGTCGCGTCAAAGCCGATCCCGACCACGCTCTCAGGAGCCACTTTGGCCTGCGCCAGCGCCCCCCGCACCGCAATTCCTACCGCACTCCAGATGTCGCCGCTGCTCTGCTCGACAAACTCGGGCTGGGGCCGCCACAGTTTGATCGGGTGGGTTGCCATGCCCTTTCGCGCTCCATCCACGACGGAGAAAACCCCCGCCCGCGCCGAGCCCGTCCCCACGTCCACCCCGACAACAAATCTTTCCTCAGTCATGGTAAGGATTTTACCCGGATTTTGTGATACGCTGACGCCGCTCCCGCCCTCTGGGGAAGTCCGGTGTGATTCCGGCACTGTCGCGCAACGGTAATTGAGCTTTATGCTCCGAGTCCGATCGCCAGCGGGGGCAAAGCGCCGTGGATTGAAATCCCGGCTCGTGAGGAAAAACCCATATTCGTGGGTTGCAGTCCGCGCAGGCGGACTTATCTTCTCTAGCCGCGAATTCATTCGACGGTAACAAAATCCCTCGGCCTGCGCGAAACAGGCTAGAAAGAATACGTTTGTGACCTCGAATTCTCGTCGGTCAGCCTTTACGCTGATCGAGCTTCTTGTCGTCATCGCGATTATCGCGATTCTGGCGGCGATCCTCTTCCCCGTCTTTGCTCAGGCACGCAGCAAGGCCCGCCAGACCTCCTGCCTCTCCAATACCAAGCAGCTTGGCCTAGCGGCACTGATGTACTCCCAAGACTACGACTCGACCTTCCCGTTGTTTAGCTACGGCGACTCCAAGACCTACTGGGTCGGGGCGCGGGCAGGCTTCTCTGGGCCACTGGATAAAAAGCTCGGGCTGATCTTCCCGTATCTCAAGAGCGGTGAGATCCAGCGCTGCTCGGAGTACGCGGGCCTATCCAATCTAGGCGGCACGGGCTATGGCTACAGCGCAGTGCTCGCCAATGAGCAGTGGGTTAACACCGGCGGAAGCTGGGTGATGCAGCCTCAGCCCGCCACGGATGCGGCGATCACACGCCCTGCTGAGTGTCTGCTCTTTGCGGATTCAGGCAACCGCACGGATCCCGCCGCAACAGGCCCGGACACGATGAAAACCATCGCTACGGTGGCCGAGACCATCACGATTCAGCCGCCCAGCTCCTGGTGCTTCCCCGGCTACGGCTGTACGTCGTCGCTGGACTTTCGGCACCAAGGCTTTGGCAATATCGTCTTCTGTGACGGCCACGCAAAAGCCATTGCCCGCGCCGTGTTTGCCGCCAAGCTACCCGTCAGCGAGCAGCAGCCCGGCATCGTCTACCGTGGCGACTGGCTGATGGCGAAATAAGCTTCCCCCCTAGCCCCCGTTGGACGGGGGTTAGGGGGTAAAATGCCCTCATGCTCAAACGTGGCGTGTTCAAGACGCTCTTTCAATCTGTCGATGCTCTGGTGACTGGCAAGGGCCGCATTGATGACGAACTCTTTGATGAGTTCGAGGAGGCGCTCCTCGCGGCGGATCTCTCGCTTCGTACCACCGACCAGGTTCTGGAGCGCCTCAAGGGCATGGTGCGCGACCAGCGGATGTCCACGGCGCAAGAAGTCCAAGACGGTCTCAAGCTCGCGCTCACCGAGGCGCTCGGCGATCCAGGGGACACGAAGCTCAGAGTCGCGGAGAGCGGCCCGACACTCTATTTGATGGTGGGAGTGAACGGCGTCGGCAAGACCACGAGCCTCGGGAAGCTGGCCTATCGCGCGTCGAAAAAAGAGGGCAAGAAAGTGATTCTCGCGGCGGGCGACACGTTTCGCGCCGCCGCCGCCGAGCAGCTCGGGATCTGGGCGGAGCGCTCGGGAGCGGAGCTGATCCGCCAGAAAGAGAACGCCGACCCTGCCGCCGTGGTGCACGATGCGATTATCGCGGCCAAGGCGCGTGGAGCCGATCTGATTCTGGTAGACACCGCAGGGCGCTTGCACACAAAGCTCAATCTGATGGAGGAGCTACGCAAGATCGGGCGTATCTGCGAGAAAGAGCTGGGAAGAAAACCCGATGAAGTGCTACTGGCGCTGGACGCCACCACGGGTCAGAACGCGATTCCCCAGGCCAAGCAGTTCACCGAGGCCGTGGGCGTGACCGGGATTGTGCTGGCAAAACTCGATGGCACAGCGCGTGGAGGAATCGTGATTACGCTCCGACAAGAGCTAGGCGTCCCCGTGAAAATGGTCGGTGTCGGCGAGGGCGCAGAAGACATGCTCCCCTTCAACCCCGAGGTCTTTGTGGAGGCGATGCTGGGGTAGCCCCCCGCCCCCCAAGATTGGGGGAATATTTCATGGTATCCTAAAAGCCTATGTCTGCAAAACAATACAGCGCGGCTCCTGCGCTCACCATTGACCTTTCTAAGACCTACACGGCAACCATTGAAACCAACTTAGGCACGATGACGGCGGAGTTCTTCCCGGCGGATGCTCCTGTTACGGTCAACAACTTCGTCTTTCTGGCTCGCGAGGGCTACTACGATGGCGTGATCTTCCACCGCGTCATCAAGGGATTTATGATCCAGGGCGGCGACCCCACGGGAACAGGTCGTGGCGGTCCCGGCTACAAGTTCGCCGATGAGCCCGTGCGCCGCAAGTATCTTCGTGGCACGCTCGCGATGGCCAATGCGGGCCCTAACACCAACGGCAGCCAGTTCTTCGTGATGCACGCGGACTACCCCCTGCCGCCGAGCTACACGGTCTTTGGCAAGCTTACCACAGGCGAGGATGTTCTCGATGCTATTGCCACCACTCCCACGGGAGCCCAAGACCGACCCAATGCGCCAGTGACGATCCGCACGATTACCATCACGGAAGCGTAGAAAAACTTGGCAAAAGTTCTGGTCAGTGACCCGGTTGCGGCGGAGGGTGTTGCCATCCTCCGCCGTGCGGGGCTCGAAGTTGACGTTAAAACCGGCCTCTCCAGCGACGAGCTCAAAGAGATCATTGGGGAGTACGAGGGCCTTGCGGTTCGCTCGGAAACCAAGGTGACGGCGGAGATTCTCGAAGCCGCGCATAAGCTCAAGATCATTGGACGTGCGGGGGTCGGGGTGGACAATATTGATGTCGCTCGGGCAACAGAGAAAGGCGTCCTGGTCGTGAACTCGCCCGAGGGCAATACCATTGCCGCCGCTGAGCTCACCGTGGCGCTGTTTTTTGCCCTCTCGCGCAATGTCCCCCAAGCGCACGCCAGCATGAAAGCAGGCGAGTGGAAACGCAGCAAGTTTGTGGGAGTCGAGCTCTACGGCAAGACCGCAGGCGTGATCGGGCTGGGCAAGATCGGACGGGAAGTCGCCAAGCGGCTCAAAGCGCTGGAGATGCCGATTCTGGCCTACGACCCGTTTCTGGGCAAAGAGCAGGCCGATGCACTGGGCGTCCAGCTCGTGGACCTCGACACGCTCTACCGCAACGCGGACTTCATCACGGTGCATGTCCCCAAGACCAAAGAGACCACCGGCCTCATCTCCGATGCGCAGCTTGCGGTCATGAAAGACGGCGTCCGGCTGATCAATGTCGCCCGTGGCGGTATCTACGACGAAGCGGCGCTCTTGCGCGGGCTAGAGTCGGGCAAGCTCGGTGGCGCGGCGCTGGATGTCTGGAGCAACGAGCCCATCGCTCCCGACTATCCCCTCGCGCTACATCCTAAAGTGGTCGCCACACCGCACCTCGGCGCCTCAACCGAAGAGGCACAAGTGGGGGTTGCCGTGGACATCGCCGAGCAGATCGTCACCGTGCTCCAGGGGGGCAGTGCCCGCGCCGCCGTGAACATGCCGAGCCTTCCCGCCGAGATTCTACACCGCACCGCGCCGTATCTGACACTTGCGGAGAAGATGGGCAGCCTCAAGGCACAGCTCGCCCGTGGCTCCGTCACGGCAGTTGAAGTGCGCTACGAGGGCGAGTTCGACACGGCCCAGACGGTTCATCTGACACGCGCCGTGCTCAAGGGCCTGCTCACACCCGCGCTTGGGGAGTCGGTGAACTATGTCAATGCCCCAGCTCTCGCGGCCTCGCGTGGCGTCAAAGTCACCGAGTCGCGTGGCCCACGCGGCGATGAGTACGAGCGCCAGCTCACCGTGCTTGCCACGGATGACCGGGGCACGCATGGCGTCACCGGAACGATCTTTGGCAAGAGCGACCCGCACATTGTCTTTCTGGACACCTACCCCGTGGACTTCCGCGCCGACGGCCACCACATCATGGTTCGCAACCATGATAGGCCCGGTATGATCGGCAAGATCGGCACGATTCTAGGCGAGGGCGGGGTCAATATCGCCGGGATGTACGTGGGCCGCGATGAAAAAGACGGCACCGCCGTGATGGCACTCTCGGTAGACTCCGCTGCCTCCAACGAAGTCGCGGAGACCATCCGTAGCCTGGATGGGATTCTCTCGGTTCGCCAAGTGGTGCTGTAAGACCCTCCTCCCCTAACCCCTCCTCCCGATAACGGAAAGGAGGGGAACGCTCATGAAGGCTCGTAGCCGAAGAAGCCGCGCTCTTTGATGAGCTGAGCGACAGCGACAGGTACCATGCTCTCCCAGCTTGTGTCGCTCTCTCGAATACGCATCAAAACATCCCGTGAGAAGATAGGCAAGTACTCTTTGTTGTAGAAGTCAAGGCTCTGGACATGGTCATTTTCCACCATGTGCTCATAGAGGCTCTGTAGATGCGGGGCCACTTTCAGCTTCTCGACCGTGATTAAGTGGCGGCTGGACTTATCCATCAAGGGATAGATATAGAGCTTGAGGTCGTTTTTGAAGAGCCGCCCAAACGACTCCAGAATCCCACCTTCGAGATCCTCGTAGAACCGCTCATCAAAGAGATCCCGTAAGCTGGGCACGCCCATGGTAATGCCAATCGGCTGCTTGGTGTAGCGTCGCAGGTAGGTCGCGAGGCGGTGGTACTCGAAGTAGTTGGAGATAAGCACGGTGGCTCCCGTAGCCGCTAAGACATCAGCACGGGCCAGAAAGTCCGCGTGGTCGATCTCGCCGCTGGCCAGTAGGTTTTTCATGGTGATCTCAAAGAGAGTCACCACCTCGCTATCATCAGCGGCATTGTCCATAAACTGCTGGCGAGCGCACTGAATCATGTCCACGTTTACATGCGTCACCGGACGGAACGAGCCACGCTCTAGGAGAATACGCTTTTTGCGCAGAACCTCCGACGGCTGGAGCACCTCGCCGCTGGCAGAGAACAGCGCGGCATTGGAGAGCCCAAGCTGGACGAGTTTTAGGGCTATTAAGCGATGATCAACTCCCTCGAACGACGAACCACTGAACTTAACCATGTCCACTTCGATACGCGACACGGTCAGGCTATCTAAAAGCGAGCTCAGAATCGTGTCGGGGTCTGCGGTGCGCAGAAGTGCCGCGTGAATGAGATTGACCCCTACAATGCCAAGTGCCTCTTGCTGGCTCACGTGGTCTTTATCCAGCATACGGACATGAATGACAACCTGGCTGGGCTCACTCTGCCCCTCCGACTGAAACTTGATCCCCAGCCAGCCATGACACTCATTGGTACCGTGAAAGTTACGAGTCGCTACGGTATCCGAGAAAACAAAGAAATCCGTGTTCTCCCCACGTGCCAAGCCAAGACGCTCTAGGAGCAAGTTGTACTCGTAGTCGAGCATTGTCTGGAGTCGCTCGCGGGAAACGTAGCGCGGCGAGGGACCGTAGATCGCATCGCTGACCGTCATGTCGTAGGCAGAGATCGACTTGGCAATTGTCCCCGCAGCACCACCCGCCTGGAAGAACCACCGAACCACTTCCTGACCCGCACCGATCTCTGCGAAAGTTCCATAGAGACGGGGGTTTAAGTTAACGGTCAGTGCCTTCTGCTGTGTATCGGCGGTGCGGCGGTCTATTTTTGACTCCATACAGATCTCCTAAGCAGGGGCAGTAGCTCCCTGGGTTCACGTGTATAGTGTCGGAGTTAAGTTTTGCCGCCTTGAGGGATTTGGAGAAGTCTAGTATTTCATGCAGGCGGCTCTGGCACGGAAACGGAGGAACAGCCAAAAAAGCCACGCTCTTTAATCAGTGTCGCGACAGCCGTAGGAACCGCACTCTCCCAGCTAGAGTCTCCCTGCTCAATCTTACGGAGTACATCGCGGGAGAAGATATGCAAGAACTCGCGGTTGTAGAAGTCGAGGCTCTGGATATGGCCATTCTCCACTAAGTGCTCATAGAGACTCTGTAGATGCGGCGAGACTTTGAGCTTTGGCACCGTAATGAGCTGACGGCTGGACTTGTCCATGAGAGGATAGACAAAGAGCCGCAGATCGTTCTTGAAGAGCCGCCCAAAGGACTCCAGGATCCCGCCCTCTAAGTCTTCGTAAAAGCGCTCCTCAAACAAATCTTTCAAGCTGGGAATCCCCATCGTGATCCCAATGGCGAGCTTGGTGTAGCGCCGCAAGTACGCTGCCAAGCGGTAGTACTCGAAGTAGTCGGAGATAAGCACGGTAGCTCCCGTAGCCGCTAAGACATCGGCGCGGGCCAGAAAGTCCGCGTAGTCAATCTCGCCGCTGGCCAGTAAGTTCTTCATGGTGATCTCAAAGAGCACCACCGTTTCTTCGTCGCCGCCCACGCTATCGTTAAACTGCTGCTTGGCACAGTGAATCATGTCGAGATTGACATGGGTCACGGGCCGGAACGAGCCACGCTCCACCAAGATACGCTTCTTGCGGAGCACCTCCGATGGCTGGAGCACCTCGCCATCGGCGGAGAAGAGCGCCGCGTTGGAGAGCTCTAGCTGCACGAGCTTTAGGGCCATCAGGCGGTGGTCAATTCCCTCGAACGCGGGACCACTGAACTTGACCATGTCCACTTCAATGCGCTCCGCGGTCAGGCTGTCGAGAAGTGCGCTGAGGATCAGATCGGGGTTATCAAAGTGGAGAAGCGCCCCATGGATCAGATTGACCCCCACAATGCCCAGTGCCTCTTGTTGGCTGATATTGTCCGTATCCAACATCCGAACGTGAATCACGACTTGGCTGGCCTCTAGCTCAAAGGGACGCTGGAACTTGACTCCTAGCCAGCCGTGGCAGTCGTTGGTGCCGGAGAAGTTTCTCGCCGCCACGGTATCAGCGAAGACAAAGAAGTCGGTGGTCGGGCCACGGAGTGGGCTGAGACGCTCGCGAAGAAGCGAGAACTCGTAGTCGAGCATTGTCTGGAGTCGCTCGCGGGAAACATAGCGTGGCGAGGGACCGTAGATCGCATCGCTGACCGTCATGTCGTAGGCAGAGATCGACTTGGCAATTGTCCCCGCAGCACCACCCGCCTGGAAGAACCACCGAACCACTTCCTGACCCGCACCGATCTCCGCGAAAGTTCCGTAAAGCCGCTCTGTAAGATTGATCTCCAGCGCCTTCTGCTGGGTCTTCTCCCCGCGTCGCGCCGTACTCTGATCCATGCCCTATCCTCCCAAAAACCCAAAGAAACAAAAACCCCCCGATGAACCATCATCGGGGGTCTTGCATTCGTATTTTACCCGACTTACTGGACGAATCCACCCACATCGGTAAAGATCGGCAGGTAGTCGCGCCAGACAGCGTGGCGGGTACCAGAGACATACTTATTGAGCGCGATATAGGGCGTGTAGCGCGGGCGGCGCGGCTGACGATTGAGCTTCATTCCACACTTCTCCAGCGGCTTGTCCCCCTTGCGCGTATTGCACTTGCGGCAGCAAGTCACCAGGTTCTCCCAGCTCATCGGGCCGCCGTTGTGCTTGGGCACGACGTGGTCGATCGTGAGATCCTTGGCAACGAGGCCGCAGTACTGGCACGTGTAGTTATCGCGTGCAAAAATACTCCGGCGTGAGAGCTTCAGCTCCGGTAGTGGCCGACGGACATGCTGGCGTAGCTTCACCACCGACGGATGCGCAATACTCCGGCCCTCAGCGGTAAACCATGCCTCTGCCTCACGTGCATCTTCCTCGCCACGCGTGTGCAAAATATCCGCCTTTCCTAGGTAGACCAGCACAATCGCCCGGCGGACGTTGCAGACATTCAGCGGCTCGTAATCGCTGTTTAAGACCAGAACCTCTTGCCCCATTTCGTAAAAACTCCTCTCGCGTTGAACAAACAAAAAAACCCGCTTGCTCACGATGAAGCAGACGGGTTTTAGAGGCGACAGACAACCGGGCACGTGTAGACCATGTGCCGATGCAGGCACAGGCCGTCCACCCCCGGTCTTAGATGCCTCTTAGACCCAACCTCTTGATGTCGGTAACGATACATGTAAGGGTATGATAACCTGTGACGATTCATCCGTCAAGGACTGATAAATAACCCATGACTTCTACGCCCTCTTGGAACCTCACCGACCTGTTCCAGAGCCCGGATGATCCCCGGCTCTTCGACACTCTCACCCTCGTCTCTGACCAAGCCCTAGACTTTGCCACGCGCTACCAGGGTAAGATCGCCACGCTCACGGCAGCCGTTCTTGCCGAAGCCCTTGCGATGTATGAGCGCCTCCATCAAGAAGGGAGCAAGCCTGCAACGTATGCGGGCCTTCGCTTCGCCGCGGACACTGCCCCCGAAAACGGGGCACAGGTTCAGAAGCTACGCGAGAAGACCACCACCGCGCTCTTGCCCACTCTCTTCTTCCCTATCGAACTGGCACGCCTAGATGGTAAACAACTCGAGACTTTGGCCGCTGCCCCCGAGCTCGCCAACTGGCGTCGCTACTTACTCCATGTCGCACAAACCGCCCCGTTCTCTCTCTCGGAGCCAGAAGAAAAAATCCTCGCACAGAAAGCCAACACGGGCGATCGGGCCTGGGTACGGCTCTTCCAGGAGCTGCTCGCAAGCCTGCGTTTTGACCTCGAGGGCAAGAGCCTCAGCCTCTCGGAGGTCTCGACATTTCAGTACCATACCGACCGCGAGCAGCGCCGCCAGAGCGCAGAAGCTCTCACCCAGGGGCTACGCCCCCACCTGCGCACCCTCACCTATATCTACAACACGCTGGTTCAAGACAAGGCGCTGGAAGATGGACTGCGCGGCTATACGTTCCCGGAGCAAGCACGACATCTCAGCAACGAGCTGACTCCCGAGATTGTGGCCGCCGTGACCGACACCGCCGAGGCAGGCTACCCCACCGTCGGGCGCTACTACAAGGCAAAACAAAAGCTCCTCGGGCTGGACTCTCTCACCCACTACGACCGCTACGCCCCGCTCCACACCGACGCGCCCAGTGTCTCCTTTGACGAAGCCCGTGACGATATTCTCGCCGCCTTCGCCCGCTTTGAGCCCTCCTACGCCGCTGCGGGTCCGGCGTTCTTTGACGGCGGCTGGATTGATGCCGCGCCGCGCCAAGGCAAGCAGGGCGGCGCGTTTTGCTCCTACACCACCCCGGATCTGCATCCCTATCTTTTCCAGAGCTACCTGAACCGCGCCTCCGATAAAAACACGCTGGCGCACGAGCTCGGACATGGCATCCACTCATCGCTCTCTCGGGGCCAGAGCTTCTTGAACTTCCACGGCACTCTCCCGATGGCGGAAGTGGCCTCGACTTTTGCGGAGCTTCTGGTCTTTGAGCAAGAACAAGAGCGCACCACGGGCGCAGCACGTCGGGCACTCTTTGGGCGCGTGCTAGAAGACTCGTTCTCCACCATCCACCGCCAGACCGCGATGTATCGGTTTGAGCAAGCCGTCCACGCCGAGCGCAAGCAAGGCGAGCTCCCCACCGAGCGAATCAGTGCTCTCTGGCAGGAGAAGATGAGCGCCATGTTTGCCGGTGCCGTCACGCTGGGAGACGAGCATGCGCTCTGGTGGAGCTACATTCCCCATTTTATCGGGACGCCGTTCTATGTCTATGCTTACAGCTTTGGTAAGATGCTGGCCCTGGCGCTGTACTACCGCTACCAGCAAGAAGGGGCTCCGTTTGCCCAGAAGTATGTCGCGATGCTCTCGCAAGGCGGCTCCCAGTTCCCCACCGAGCTGGTCGCGCCGCTGGGAGTAGATCTGAGTGACCCGGGCTTCTGGCAAGGGGCGCTGGAGATCCTAGAGAGCTGGGTGACGGAGTTCGAGAAAACCCCGTAGAATTTCGGTTTTTAGGAAGGCAACCCCATGCGGCACAGGGCTTGCATCTTTTCGCATTGCACGAGAAACACCTTGAGATTTACCCGGCAGGACGAAAGTCAATCTGCCGGGCTTTTTTTTGCTTTTTCTCTACGGTGTCCAGCTCTCACTGGGCTCCAAAGACGCGCAGACTTGCGCCAGTAGCTCGGCGCAGGCATCGGCATCGGAGAGCGAGATGATCTCACAGGGGGTGTGCATGTAGCGCAGGGGCACCTCGACCAGCCCGGTGCAGACTCCCGCCATCGAGATCTGCATGGCGTTGGCATCGGTGCCCGTCCCACCGGGCGTGGCTTGAACCTGCACCGGAATCGCGGCTTTCCCGGCCACGTCCACGATGCGATCCGCGAGCTTGCGGTTGGCATTGGCTCCGCGCAAGACGCCCGGCCCGCCGCCCAGCTTCATCGGGCTAACCTTGCGCTTGTCCATCGAAGGAAAGTCGGTAGCAAATGTCACGTCCACCGCGATCCCGATATCGGGCCTCACCCCGTGCGTCGCCGCGTGTGCGCCGCGCAGCCCGATCTCTTCTTGAACCGTCGCAACCGCAAAAACAGCGGCTTTTGGGTTGAGCGCTTTCACGCGCCGCAGCGCCTCGGCGACAACCCACGCCCCAACCCGATTGTCCATGGCGCGGCCCGCGACTCGATCGCCGATCAGCGGCTGCCAGCCATCGGCATAGACCGCGGGGTCGCCGATCTGCACGCCGGCATCCAGCACCTCTTGCTTGTTGGTCACGCCCAGATCAATCCAGAGGTCTTCCAGCTCCGGCTTCTTGCCGCGCTCTTCAACCGTCAGTAGGTGAATGGGCTTCTTCCCAATCACGCCATGCACGGGGCCTTTTCGGGTCTGCACCACCACGCGCTGACCGACCAAGTTGGCCAGGTCATGGCCGCCAATCGTGCGGAAGTAGCAAAAGCCTTCGTCGTTGATGTAGTGGATCAGAAACCCAATCTCATCAATATGCCCCGCCAGCATCACCCGAGGGCTTCCCGTGGGATTAACCGCCGCGATCACGCTTCCCAGCGGATCGGTGGTCACTTCATCGGCAAATGCGGAGACATAGTCACGAAAGTTCTGAGCATTGGGTTCTTCAAACCCGGAGGGCGAGGGGGTTGTAATCATTCGCTCTAAGAAAGCGAGCGCATCGGTAGAAATCATAATTGGCACCATTTTACCTGAAAGTCCGTCATTTGAACGCTCGTTCCGTTAAAGGAGGTGGCGGTGGCAAAGGCGCTGGACTCGTTTTTCTGTGAGTGGTAGAATCCTGTGTGCCTAAGCCGTTCGATGCTGCCACCAAGTTTCTTACCGAAGCGCAGCCCGATGACTGGGTATCCTTGTTCGCATTGCCCATAGGACAGACTCAGGTTCTGGATGCCGATCTGTCTACGGTAACGGCGGCTGCGGATCGCGTGTTCCGCGTGGGAGCCAAGGAGCCTTACCTGCTCCATCTGGAGTTTCAAGGCAATGTGGACACAGAGTTTGCCCTTCGGAGCCTGCTCTACAACGCCGGGCTTCGGGCTCGTTATAAGCTGCCTGTCAAGACCGCCGTGGTCTTGTTGCGTCCCTTTCACGGACACCAGCACTTAAAAGGAGAGGCGCTCTGGCACGATCCTGAGGAGCTGGCGATTGCGTTTCACTATCGTATGATTCGCATCTGGCAGATGCCTGTTCAGAGGCTCCTTCAAGCGGGACTGTCTCTCTTGCCGCTGGCTCCGGTCGCGCGGGTTCGCAAGAGCCAGCTTCCCGGTATTCTGGCCGTTCTGCGCGAGCGTCTGGACCAAGAGGCATCGCCAGAGCTTGCCGCATCGCTCTGGACGGCGACGTATGTGCTTTTGGGTCTTCGTTACCCGCGAGTTGAGGTGGAGGAACTGATGAGTCGTGATGTTTTAGAGCTACTAAACAGCCAACTGCTGGAGCAATCGCAAACCTACCGTGGTTTCGTCGAGGAAATAGAAAGCCGTGTCGAAAGTCGTGTCGAGCTTCGCCATGCCCGAACCACTCTTCTGCGCCTGGGCCGCAAACGCCTCGGTGAGCCCTCGGCGGCGCAGCTTGAGCAGGTAGAAGCGCTTCAGGACAAAGAACACCTCGAAGCCCTGGCAGAGCGCCTGCTCGAAGTCGAGACTTGGGAAGAGCTTCTTACGCCCTAGCGGAAGCCCCCTACCAATGGCCTCTACCGCTCGCTCTCGCCTGGGGGAAATCCGAACTTCAAGACGGTACAGGCGACGCTCAACACGATCGGGATGGACTTTGCAATTGTCCCCAAGAAAGCGGCATAGACAGCGCAACGACGCGTGGGAGAGCCGCTCGCCGCGCAGCTAGAGTAGGTAGAAGCGCTTCAATACAAAGAGCAACTCGAAGCCTTGGCAGAGTCACTTCTGGAAGCCGAGACCTGGGAAGAGCTACTGGAGGCGTGGTTCACGCATAAACGTACAGCGCTGAATCACAAAAAGAAGAGAGCACATCACATGAAAGCTGAATGGTTCGTCCTGTTAAATATTGACAAGAAGCTATTATCACTATCAACATAAATCACAATAATGTTAATCCCTTCAACATAGAGTGACCTAAACACACTACAAAAAACATCAAAAATATTTAAAAAAGATTTCATATCGCTTTTCATTAACTCAGAAGCGTCTTTCCAAACAAGGCAATGTTTTTTGGTTCCATCAGTAAATCCTTCCCACAAATTATCAGCTAGAGCATCCCAAGAACCTCTCGCAGGTGTCCTGTCTTTTGGCATTGGTAGTATCATGCCGATTTCACTAAAAAGATCATCCTTGCTTTTTATATCAACACCCTCTAAAACATAAATTTCATACCCTTCCGCCATCAAAAACGACATCAAATAACCATATTCATCCTTTTTTACACAATTAAACAATTCAAAATCCATCTATCTAACCTTTCTGAAAGAAATCGGCCCATTATCTCCATAATGAGTATTTGTATAATATAATTCCCCAGTTGAAGTATTCTGAACTACTCGGTTAGTGCCTCTTCCTGCACCATAACCCCCTACAGGCTCGACATCATATTCCACGTATCCACCCGCCCCAGCGGTTCCAGGTAAATGATCTCCATTATTCGTCATATTGTTCCGGTACCCTGCTCTTTGATTTGTTCCAGGCCGGTTTCCGAATTTCCCTCTTCCATTAGGGTGCAATGGCGGTACGGTCCCAGCATCAATATGACTCACAGCTGCGTCCAATTGTGCTTGTTCAGCTGCAGATAAATCTCCAGGTTTAAGAGTGTCATAGTTATGCACCCACAGCCAGACAATTTTACACTCGACCTTTACTCTATGATTGGCATTCGTCCAATCTTCAGCCTTAGTCGCATCTCCAACAAAGTAGCTATGCGTATCTGCGACTTCAAAGTTATAGACAGTGGCAGGCGTTTCCTTCGTCTCGATCCGAACAATCTTCACCGACGGCCCCGCACGCGTCACAATCGCGTTGCCAATCGCCAGCCGACCCGCAGGAGTCCAGCCGGTGCCTTCCACGTAGAACGGGTGCTCAGGTGTGGTCTCGACGCGCGTGCCGCCTTCGACTTCGATCACCAGCGTAGACGGCGCGGTGCGAACCTTGGTGCTCACCACCTCTTTGGCCACGATCTT
>NZ_CBAYMC010000098.1:0-15101 GCF_964826245.1 Armatimonas sp.
CACGAATCGCTCCGCCGCCCCATGAAATGAGGCGTCTGGGTGGCCTGCGGCCGCGAAGCCCGTGCCGGGCTGGGGAGACGGACTCGGGAGCCCGGCACGGGCTTCGCGGCGCTTGCGCCATTACAGACGCCGGTTTTCAACCGGCGGCGACGATTCGTGAAAAAAATCCATTTCTGACAAACTGGTATTTTACTCAGAGTCGCTAAATCCCCAGTCGCCCAATCTAAGAAGTGTTCAATAAAACAGAAAGGCACCGCTTCCTTCGGCAACCGAAAGGGCAAACCACTTGAAAGAGTGGGACGCAACGCTAGGGGCCTAACTCGCCATAAGGCGATAGGGTAGCCCGGCTGCCGCAAAGCGAAACGAACAGTAGTATAGAGGAAATTACAGGATGTACATGAAGAACTTAGGATTAGTTGTGCTGGGGCTCGCAGCACTTTCCATCCCTCTCACCGCCCATAGCTCCGTGCAGGACAAGGCCGATCAAGCGGTAAAGCGGCAGCTCGCCTCAGCCAGCAAAAAGGGCTGGAGCGCGGTGATCGTCCGCACCAGCGCCGCCACAACTCCGGCGCAAGAGGCGACGATTAAGTCGCTGGGGGGCGACATCTACCGCCATCTGGGCATCGTCAACTCGCTGGCGCTACGCATTCCCAACAAGAACCTAACCAAGCTCGCCGCACTGCCCTTTGTCAGCCGAATCTCGTCGGACTTGGAAGTCAAGAAAACCGATGAGTTTACCGTGGCTGCTAGCGGAGCCAGTATTGCCTGGAGCTATGGGCTCCACGGAACCGGCGTCGGGGTTGCGGTGATTGATAGCGGCGTGGATGGCACGGACGACATCACCACACGCGTTGTCGGCCCCAACTTCGCCCCCGGTAACCCAGAAGTAGATGACTGTGGCCATGGCACCCATATCGCCGGAATCATCGCGGGCAATGGCTTGCTTTCGTCTGCGAGCAATAACTTCCGCACCTTTAAGGGGATCGCACCGAGCGCAAGGATCATCGCCGTGCGCGTCCTTAATAATCAGGGAAGCGGAACGGTCAGCCAGGTCATCGCGGGTATCCAGTGGACGGTTGCCAACCGAGCCGCGAACAATATCCGGGTGATCAACCTCTCGCTTGGTCACAGCGTTGGGGAAAGCTACAAGACCGACCCTCTCTGCCAGGCGGTTGAGAGTGCTTGGAAATCCGGGATCGTGGTGGTCACGGCGGCGGGTAACAATGGTCGCAAGAGTGCCACACAAACTGCCGGTGCCAGCAACGAGGGCTGGGGAACACGCTACGGTACGATCCAATCGCCGGGCAACTCGCCCTATGTCATTACGGTGGGAGCCATGAAGCCTACCGCAATGCAGGTTCCCACGGCATCGGGTGCTCCCTTTCTCTACGATCGCGCCCAAGACCGTATCGCGACCTACTCCAGCCGTGGTCCTAGCCGCATCGACTACGTGGTCAAGCCCGACTTAGTGGCACCGGGCAACCGGGTGATCTCGCTTTATGGCAAGGCAACCAACACGCTCTCGCAGTTCCCCGGCAACGTGATCCCGGTCAGTGCTTACACCAACACCAATCATGGGCAAGGTAAGAAAAAGAGCTCTTCGTACTTTGTGCTCTCGGGCACCTCGATGGCGGCACCCGTTGTTGCGGGAGCGGCGGCGCTTCTCTTACAAGCCAACCCGAACCTGACGCCCGATGCGGTGAAGGCACGCCTGATGCTCTCCGCGGATAAGCTGCGCAACCCGGATGGCACGCCTGACGCGCTCACGTATGGCGCGGGCTACCTGAATATCCCTGCCGCACTGAGTAACGTCGCGCTTCCAACGGTCTACGCACTCAGCCCAAACCTCTCGGTGAGTACGACAAACAGTACTCTTATCTTGAACCCGACGCTCTGGAGCAATCAGGCAATCTGGGGCATCTCAGGGGTCTGGGGAAGCCAGGCGCTCTGGGGTGAGCTAGCCACCTGGGGCGACCAGGCAATCTGGGGCACACAGGGAATCTGGGGAAGCCAAGCGCTCTGGGGTGATCTGTCTGGCTGGACGGATCAGGCAATCTGGGGAACCACCTCGGATACGGCTGACCTCTCCAACATCGTCATCCAGGGAGAGAACTAACCTAAGTTTCTCTGATCGAAAAAAAACGAAGAAGCCACGCCCTGCGTGGCTTCTTTGCTTTAGTTTCACGCGACATAAGCCGACAATGGACGCTGGAACAACATTAGATGAACACACTCCCTCCTAAAGCAAAAGCCTTTGTGTGGCTCACCTACTTCCTAGGGATAACAGCAATCCTTGGAGGAATCTTGTTTTGCCTCGACACTCCAGCTGTCTTTGGGTTTGAATTTTTCGTTTATATCATCCTCGGGATAGCGGCGGGGAGCCGTAAGGTCAGCCTGATGCGCAAGAAGAGAGAGTCCGATGCCGATGTCGGCTCGATGTCGCTCAGCTTCATCCTGACATTTGCGGCGATCCTGCGCTTCAGCCCTCTCCTCGCGATTCTCATCGGGATAGCGACGACGCTTTCGGGCTGCCTCTATCCCAAGCGCCAGCGGGCCTTTCAGCTTGCCTTCAATGTTCTTCTGAACTCAATTTCATGTTTTCTCTGTAGTTTGCTCTACACGCAGATCGTTTCCGCCTCGTTTTTTGGGACGGCATCGCTCCTGATGGCAGCCGCGTTTGCCTGCTTCACGTTCTATTTTATCAACACGGGCTTTGTCGCCATTGTCCTGGGGTTTGTTCTGAAGAAGAACTCCTTTCAGGTCTGGCACGACACTTTTCTATGGACAGCCCCCAGCTACTTTGTCGGAGCACTGGTAGGCTACCTGGCAACCCTGCTCAATAAAGACTACTTCCTCATGGTGGTTCTCTGCGGAGCCCCGATCGCCTTTCTCACCTACAAGTCCTACCAGATCTACTCCACGCAGGCGGAGGCGATGCTCAAGGGGAAAGAGGAGCTGGCGGATCTCTACCTGGCGACCATTAAGAGCTTAGCACTTGCCATTGATGCCAAAGATGCCTACACCCACCAGCACATTCTGCGTGTGCAGCACTACTCCGTTGCCATTGCAAAGCAGCTAGGGCTCAAGGGTAACGAGCTTGAGGGCATTAGCACGGGGGCGCTCCTCCACGATATTGGCAAGCTTGGCGTGCCGGAGTATGTCTTGCTCAAGCCGGGAAAGCTCACCGAGGAGGAGTTTGCCAAGATCAAGGAGCACCCGCGTATCGGGGCCGACATTCTGGCCGATATCCCGTTTCCCTGGCCGGTTCTGCCTGGGGTGAAGTACCACCATGAAAAATGGAATGGGGGCGGCTACCCGGAGGGCCTAAAAGGCGAAGAGATTCCTCTACAAGCCCGCATTCTGGCCGTCGCGGATGTCTACGATGCGCTGACATCCAACCGTGCCTACCGTGGTGCTTGGACACACGAGAAGGCCGTGGCACTGATCCAGAAAGAGTCAGACAACCACTTCGATCCCGTGATTGTGGAGGCCTTTCTCAAGGTCATCGATGACGTGGTTGCGGAGATGGCCGCGCGTGGTGAGGGACCACTCATCACCAAGAAAGAAGAATCTCTGACACAGAGTAGCTCGGAGCGGGCGGTGCGCGATATCCAGAGAAACTCCTCGGAGCTCTGGGCGCTGTATGAAGTGGCTCACACGCTCTCGTCTAGCCTGGGTCTAGACGAGACGCTGGAGATTCTGGCCCGCAAGCTGGAGTCCATTATTCCCAACGTCGCCTGCCTCTTTCTGCTCTACGATGCCGAAGACCATCGGCTCAACACGCGCGCTGCCGTGGGCCTTAACCGGGAGTTCTTCTCGGAGGCACGCTCGATTGGCCAGTCGGGTAGCTCCATGCAGGTGGTGTTCCAGAAGCGAGCCTACTGTGGTGAGTACGAGCCCGATGACCTGCTGATCCAAGGCTCCCCCACCGCCCAATGGATCAGTATCCGCTCGGCCTTAATTGTGCCGATTATCTACGAGGGTACGGTCTTAGGGACAATCAATCTCTACCACCCTGATCTCCATGCGTTCTCGGAGCACGACCAGCAGCTCTTGGAGCGCATCGGCGAGCGGGCGGCGCTTGCGCTTTATAACGGCATTCTCTTTGAGCGCACCCGGAGCCACGCCCACACCGACACCCTGACCTCTCTCTACAACCTGCGCTATATCAGTGAGTATGTGGAGCAGCGCTGCGCGGCCTCCCTGAGCCCCACCGGCGAGGCGCTCCAGCGCTCCAGCGATCAGTTTGTGATGTTCTGTCTCGATCTGGATAGCTTCAAGCCCATCAACGATCTCTACGGCCACCAGACCGGCGACCGGGTTCTTCGTGAGCTGAGCCTCCTGCTTCGCTCTCTCGTTCGGCCCAGTGATATCGTCGCGCGCTACGGAGGCGATGAGTTTCTCATTATTCAAGAAGAGGCCACACCAACGGAGGCAGAGGCGCTCTCCCAGCGCATTCAAGAGGCGATACAGCACTACAACACCGGCCTGATCCACCCTAAACTAGGGCACCTTCGCCTTGGAGTGAGCGTGGGCTTTAGCAGCTTCCCCCAAGACGGCCACGACTGGGCTACGCTTCTCAGTATCGCCGATCAGCGCATGTACGAGGACAAGGCGGAGCGCAAGCTAGGTCGCCTCGCGACGCCCTCAGAGCTTACGATTCCCTAAAAAAAGCCGTTGACAAGTAGGCTTACCTGCCTTACAATTGCCCATGTGGTTTAAAAGTGGAGGCAAGTGGTAAGCAAGTGGTGACTTGGGGGGGAATAATTTAAGGCAATGGGTTTCCGAGGGGAGCACTACCATGGCCTGGATGAGAAGGGGCGTGTCATCATGCCTCTCAAGTTTCGCAACGCCCTCGGCAACTCCTTTGTGATCACCCGTGGTATCGGCCCCTGCCTCTCGGTCTACCGTGAATCGGACTTTGATCTGATCGAGGAGAACCTCAACAAACAGCCCAGCCTCGATCCCCATGTTCTTCGGATGAAGCGCCTGCTCTGTGCCCCCGCTGTGGATACCGACACCGACAACCAGGGCCGCGTCGCCCTGCCTGCCAACTTGCGACAGTGGGCGGGAATTGACACCGAGGTGGTGGTGGTGGGAATGGGCGAGAAGATCGAGATCTGGTCACGTAGCGGTTGGATTGCACTCAATGAAAGCTTAGAAGACGAGCTGATTGTCGCCTCGGCACGCGAGACCGGCCTCGCGCGAACCCTGACCGGGGATGTCTCTGCCACAGAGGAGTTCGCATGAGCACCTACCACACCCCCGTGATGCTCACCGAGATCTTAGACTGGCTGGCACCCGCACCGGGCAAGCTCTTTCTGGATGGCACCGCCGGCGGCGGCGGACACACCAAGGCTTTTGCGGAACGTGGAGCCCGCGTGATCGCCGTGGACCAAGACCCCGAAGCCCTTGCGGAGTGTGCGCGTGTGTGTGAAGGCCTTCCTGTCACCCTCTGGCGGGGCAACTTCGCCCAGCTTGCCGATGCCACCCAAGAGCCACTCGATGCCATTCTCTTAGACCTTGGCGTGAGCTCGCACCAGCTCGACACGCCTGAGCGTGGCTTTGCGCTGCGCTACAGCGGCCCCCTTGACATGCGCATGGACACGGACTCCGAAGCAGAAACCGCAGCAGAGCTGCTCAACCGCCTCCCTGAGAGCGAGATCGCCCGGATTCTCTTTGAGTATGGTGAAGAGTCCCGCTCCCGTCGGATCGCCAGCGAGATCGTGAAAGCCCGCCCGCTCAAGACGACAGAAGACCTCGTGGACTGCATCCGCCGCGCCATGCCCTTTCGCACACGCCCCGGTGAGACGCACCCTGCGACCAAGACCTTCCAGGGGATTCGTATCGCGGTGAATGAGGAGCTGACCGTGCTAGAGCGGGCACTTCCTGCCGCGGTCGCCTGCCTGAAGCCCGGTGGACGGCTCGCGGTTCTGAGCTACCACTCGCTCGAAGACCGCTTAGTCAAAAATACGTTCAACCAGCTCTCGGGCAAGCGGGAGAACTCCGATCTGCCGTCCCCTAGCCCAGAGCCCCCTATTGTGCTAGAAGTGCTGACAAAAAAACCGATTCCCCCCACGGACGAGGAGCAGCGCAGGAACCCCCGCTCACGCAGCGCGAAGCTGAGAGTGGCGCAAAAACGAGAAAACTAGAGAAAGAGAGAAGAAAATGGTGGTCGTCGAACAAAAGCCGCAGACGCGGCGCAAACAAGCAGTGGTGGCTTCCCAGACAGTCGTGTCCAAGCGTCGCACCCCGCGCTGGGAGCAACGGCGGCAAGAGCTCCTCCAAAAAGAGCGAGCAATGGCAGGGATCTTCGGGGTGATCTGTCTGTTCGGCACGCTGGTCATGCTCTACGTCGCCGCCCATGCCAGCACCACCAACGAAGGCTACCGTCGCACGGAGCTTCGCCGCCAGGTTAAGGAGGCGGATGCGGAGTCGCTACGCCTTCAGACCGAGATTCGGCACTTGGAAGACGGCAGCGCCATTGCCCAGACAGCCCAGCAGCGCAAGCTGATTCGCTCTCCCCAGAGCATCCACTACTTTGGAAAGGCGGACTAAGATGGCCACTCGCTCCAAATCGCGTCCCCGGCGTGAGAGCCCAGAAGAGTTCGAGCAGCGCACTGCGCCACGCCTGATGCAAGTGGGGGTGGCACTTGCCCTCTTGCACGTCGTCCTGCTGGGACGCTTAGTGCACTTGCAGATCGTGCGGCATAAAGAGCTGAGCGCCGAGTCGCTCACCCGCTGGCGCGCTCCGCGCACGATCACACCTGCCCGTGGCCTCATCTATGATAGAAACGGGGCCTTGCTCGTCGAGAACGAGCCCGGCTTCTCGGTGGTTGTGGATCCAAACCGCTGGTTCGTGGGCAATAGCACCAATCCGCTCGCGAAAGACCTCCCCGAAGATCGACGTGCCCATGCGCTGCGTGTCCTAGGCCGGTACTTCCCCGAGCCCGCCCTAGCCTGGATTAAAAAACTCGATCTGAGCCAGCGCACCCCGAAGCACCCCTTCCCTACCCGCGAAGTGGCACAGTGGGTTCCTGCAGAAACCATCGAGAGGCTGCGTCAGACCACCGTAGACTTTGCTCCTCCGGTTGCCAAAGAGCTCAAGAAACGTAAAGGAGCTCTTGCTCAGCCACACGCCGAGCTTCCTGGGGTGAGCTACCCCCCCTCGTCACGGCGTGTCGCGGTCAATGGCACCTTGGCCTCGCATGTTCTTGGCTTCACCGATCAGAGCGGCTCGACTCCTTGGCGTGGGATTGAGCTCAGCCTGAACTCGTCTCTGGCAGGCGATGCAGGCAAGGTCACCTACGAGGTAGACCGCTTTGGAATGATTCCCGGCACCGAAGAGGTTCGCCACAAGCTCACGCCGGGCTCGCATGTCTATCTCACTCTGGATGCGGAGCTCCAGCACGATGTCGAGCAGGCGCTTGGCACGGCGGTGACGAGGCACCAGGCAGAGTCGGGGGCGGCCATTGTTCTGGACATCAAAAACGGGGACGTTCTGGCGATGGCCAGTGCGCCCACCTACAATATCAACGATGCCCGGACTCCCAAGCCCGGCACAAAGCCTGTGCTTGCACCAAGGATCAACTGGGCGCTGGAGCGTCCCTACGAGCCGGGCTCGACCCTCAAGGCGATGACCATTGCCGCGGCCCTGGAAGAGAAAGAGGTCACCGCACAGTCTCTCTTCGCGTGCAATGGCTCCCGAAAAATTCTCACCAATACGATTCACTGCGCCACGCATGGAGGCTTTAGCCATGGCCATGGGACACAAAACCTGGGCGGCGTGGTAAGTCACTCCTGCAACCTAGCCACAGCGGAGTGTGGCGCAAAGCTTGGCTCGAAGAGGCTCTACCAGTATCTCACGGACTTTGGCATGGGCGAGCGCACGAAGATCGGGCTTCCCGGCGAAGAGCGGGGCTTGCTCCGCGACCCGGAGCGTCGGATCTGGCGGCCCATTGACCTTGCGACCATTAGCTTCGGGCAGGGCATCTCCGTCACCCCTCTCCAGCTGGCGGCAGCCTACACCGTCTTTGGGGATGGACGCTACCACTCGCCGCGCTTGGTCCGTGCGACTCGTAACACGGAGACAAAAGTGATAGAGGAGCGCCCCCTTAGCGCTTCCCACCGGGTTCTCTCCGAGGAGACGGCAGCGACCATGCGGACGCTTCTCGGTGGTGCCATTGACGAAGGCACGGGCCTGCCCGCTCAGATCCCGGGCTACACCGCAGGCGGCAAGACCGGCACCGCACAGATCCCGGAGAACGGGCACTACAGCAAGCGCTTTGTCGCCTCGTTTGTGGGCGTGGCTCCTCTGAAAGACCCGCAGTTTGTGATCCTGACCCTGGTTCGCGATCCCAAGGGAGGTGACCACTATGGCGGCTCAGTGGCGGGGCCAGTCTTCAAGCAGATCGCAGAGCGGGCGCTTCTCTTGCGCCGCACGCCACATGACCGGGAGAAAACCTTAACGGGTGTTAAAAAGAAGGCCGTGACGGTAGAAGCTTAGATGGTGACACTGACAACACTGGCAGAAAAGATCCCTGGAGCGCAAGTTTTTGGGGAGGCCACGCTGGTGGCGCTGGAGTACGACTCTCGGGCCGTCAAGCCGGGTGCACTCTTTGTCGCCGTGGTAGGAGAGCGCTTCGATGGCCATGCCTTTCTCGCCGATGTCGCCGCACATGGTGCAGCCGCCGTTGTCGTGGAGCGTGCGGAGGAAGTTCCACTAGGCGTGCCCTATCTTCTCGTCAAGAGCTGCCGCGACTCTCTTGCCGCGCTGGCCTGCGCTTTCTGGGACAACCCGACACAGAAACTCTGTCTGGCGGGGGTCACGGGCACCAATGGCAAGACCAGCACGATGCGCCTGATGGATGCTATCGCACGTGCTTCGGGTGAGCTCACGGGCACAGTTGGCACTCTCGGCGCAACGGTAGGCGAGATGTCGCTCCCGGGCGAGCACACCACCCCAGAGGCTCCTGATCTCCAAAAGCTCTTTGCCCAGATGGTAGAGGCAGGTGCGGCCTCGGCAGCGATGGAGGTTTCGTCGCACGCACTCGCCCAAGGTCGAACCGAAGGCTGCAAGTTCGAGATCGCTCTTTTTACCAATCTCACGCAGGATCACCTAGACTTCCATAAAACCATGGAGGGCTACGAAGCGGCAAAAGCCCTGCTCTTTACGCAGTACGAGCCCGCCTATGCCGTGCTCAACACCGATGACCCCGCAGGTACTCGCTACGCCGCGCTCACCACAGCAGGCCAGACCCTCACCTACTCGCCCTCAGGAGATACGGCAGCAGACATCTATCCGGAAGATATCCAGCTTGCGGTAGACTCCCTGCGCTTCACGGCAAAGACCCCTCGGGGCGATGTCCCCGTGCACTTGGGCTTTGGCGGGACCTTTCAAGTTGGCAACGTGCTCGCCGCGATTGGCTACGGCGTGGCGCGGGGCTTCTCCGCCGAGACTATCGCCGCCGGACTCGCCGCCTGTCCGCCCGTTCCCGGACGATTTCATCCGGTAAAGGCGGGGCAGGACTTCGCGGTGCTGGTAGACTACGCACACACTCCCGATGGTCTGGAAAATGTCTTGGAAGCGGCTCGTTCGCTCACCTCTGGTCGCCTCATCGCAGTCTTTGGCTGCGGCGGGGATCGCGATAAAACCAAGCGTCCGATCATGGGAAAACTAGCCATGACCCTCGCCGATATCGCCATCGCCACCAGCGACAACCCCCGCACCGAAGACCCCGAGCTAATCCTCGACAATATCATTAACGGCGAAGCCATTTTCCTGCGCGAAGTGGATCGTAAGAAAGCAATTGCATTGGCAGTGAAAATGGCGCAGAAAGGCGACACGATTGTGATTGCAGGTAAGGGCCACGAGGACTACCAGATTATCGGACGCGAGAAGTTCCCCTTCTCCGACTTAGAGATTGCACGCGAGGAGATCGAAGCATGCCTTTCACGCTAACTCTCGCCGAGGTGGCCACGGCGATTGGCGCACCTCCCCCCACCGAAGATCTGCCTCTGACGAGCATCTCCACGGACACCCGAACCACGCAGCCCGGGGCGCTCTTTGTGGCGCTCAAGGGCGAGAAGTTTGATGGGCATGACTACATCGTTCAGGCCATCGCGGCAGGTGCGGTGGCGATCGTGGCCAACACTGGCTCCCCTATTATTGGGGGCGGGGGGGGCTTAGCGGCTTTTGTGCCCGTCCTCGTTCCCCAAAGCAAGAACACAACTGTGGCGCTGGGCGATATTGCCCTCGCGGTGCGTAAGAAGTTCACGGGGCCGGTTATTGGGATCACGGGCAGTGTCGGCAAGACGACAGCCAAAGAGCTTACGGCGACGCTCTTAGAGGCCATGTTCTCGGTCACCAAGTCGGGGGCGAACTACAACAACGAGATTGGGGTGCCACAGACAATTTTGGGTGCATCGGAGACCTCCACCGCCTGGATTCTGGAGATGGGAATGCGCGGCGCAGGGCAGATCGCAGAGCTGGCACGGATCGCGCAGCCGACCGTGGGGATTATCACGGGCATTGGCCTCTCCCATATCGAGCTGCTCGGAAGCCGCCAGGGAATCGCCAACGCGAAAGCGGAGCTCTTTGAGGGCTTGCCCAGCGATGGCATCTCGATCTACCCCGCCACCGATGACTTTGTCCAGACACTCGCCACAAAAGCCCGAGGCAGAGTCCTGACGGTCGCGCTCGATGCCAAGGCCGATGTGCAGGCCACGGATATCTCAAGACAAGAGAACGGCTGGCGCTTTACGATCAACTCGCCGTGGGGGACGCAAAAGGCGTTTCTGCCCTCTGCCGGGCGCTTCAATATCCAGAATGCGCTGCTAGGAGTGGCGGCAGGCGCGGCGCTGGGCATTCCGCTCGACTCGCTCGCAAAAGCCCTCCTGCGCTTCGAGCCGCCCGCCATGCGCCTAGAGGAAGTCAAGGCGACCTGCGGCGCAACCGTGATCGCGGACTGCTACAACGCCGCCCCAGACTCCATGATTGGAGCGCTCCAGACCCTCGCCGAGACGCCCCTCAGTGGCTCTGGGAAGCGCATTGCGATCCTAGGGGAGATGAAGGAGCTGGGCCGCTTTGCCGAAGAGGCGCATAAAATGGTCGGGCGGGTCGCGGCCAAGCTCAAGCTCGACATGCTGGTGCTAGTCGGTGAGCAGACCACGTTTCTCTCGGCCGCCGCCATCGCCGAGGGCTTCGACCGCAACCATGTCTTCTACTTCGACCAGACCGCAAAAGCTGCCGAGGCCATCGCCTTTATCGCGCAAGAGGGCGATGTGATCCTGGCCAAAGGCTCGCGCGCGATGGAGCTAGAGCGGGTGGTCAAGGCCCTTCAGCCCGAGTGGACCGGAGGCAAGCCCGCATGAGCCCCGGCCTTATTGTCGTCCCCTTTCTTGTCGCCATGATCGCGGTGCTTCTCACCGGCAACCCACTAATCGCTTACCTGCGCTCGAAAAATAAAGTCCAACCGATCAGTGAGAACGCGCCAGAGAAGCACAAGCTCAAGCACGGAACCCCCACGATGGGTGGCCTGCTGATTCTGGGAGGAGCGAGTATTGCCACTCTCCTCAGCCTGCTCATGGAGCGCTTTCAAGCCGCAGAGGCGGGCTCGGGGCTGATGTCAGGGACGCAGCGGGATCATATTCTCGCTGCCCTGCTGGTCTTTATCGGTGGTGGCATGATCGGTGTGCTCGATGATCTGGGCAAGGCGCGCAAGAAACAGAACAAAGCTGGGCTCTCCGAGCGGGCCAAGCTGGGGCTGCAAGCTGCTGTGGCGATTGGCTTTGCGCTCTATCTGGCGCTCAGCAAGCACAACACCGAGATTCTCGGCATACAGCTTGGCTTTGCCTACCCCGTGATCGCCACCCTGATGGTTATCGGCTTTGGCAACGCCGTCAACTTCACCGATGGTCTCGATGGCCTGGCAAGCGGCACCACTCTCATCGTGGCAACGGCCCTTGGGATTCTGGCGATGACCAACGGGCTTGGCACCGAGCTGACCCTGCTCTACGGCGCACTTGCGGGTGCGTGCGCGGGCTTTCTCTGCTTCAATGCCTTCCCCGCACGGATCTTTATGGGCGACACAGGCTCGCTGGCTCTAGGCATGGGCCTGACCGCAACGGCCATTCTCGCCCAGCAGGAGATCCTGCTCTTTCTGGTAGGTGCGATCTATATCGTCGAGATTGCCTCGATGATGATCCAGCGCTATGTCTTTAAGTTCCGCCGCATTAAGCACGGGCTGGAGTATGCACAAGCGAATCGGGTGTTTAAGCGCGCTCCGCTACACCATCATTTTGAAGAGCTAGGCTGGCACGAGGTCCAGGTAGTCGTGCGCTTCTGGATGATGGCGCTGCTCGCGGCGCTCCTCACCATTCTCTTTTTTGGAAGTGTCCGGTGAGAGTTGCGGTGATCGGGCTAGCCGCCACGGGCCTGGCAACGGCGCGTGCGTTAATCGCACGTGGCGACGAGGTGGTGCTCTGTGATGCCAAGCCCGAGGTGCAGCTCCGTCCCGAGCGCCTCGCCGAAGCCCGCGCACTGCCCGGTGTCTCGCTCTGGCTGGGAAGCACCGCGCTCCCCGAAGACATCCAGCTGCTCATCCCCTCGCCCGGCGTCCCTCCCACCGCCCCGCCGATCCTGCAAGCGCAGGCGCGAGGCGTTGAGATTGCCAGCGAGATCGAGCTTGCGTATCGCCTGGCGAGCGCTCCGATTCTGGCGATCACGGGGACGAATGGAAAGACCACAACGGCGGCGATGCTGGGCGCGATCTGTCAGGCAGCAGGACGTGAGACCTATCTGGCGGGCAATATCGCGGAGGACTTTGGCAAGCGTCTCCCGCTGATCGAGGCGGCCACCCAAGCCCCAAAAGGCTCCGTCATTGTCGCCGAGGTATCGTCGTTTCAGCTAGAGTGGGTGCGCGACTTCCGCCCCAAGATCGCGGCGTGGCTGAATCTCTCGACAGACCACTTAGACCGCTACGCGGACATGCATGCGTACGGGAAGACGAAAGCCCGCATCTTCGCGGCCCAGCGCGCGGACGACTTTGCGGTGATCAACGCCGACGATTTCTATGTCAGCCGCCTGAGCGATCAGGTGGGGCGTGGGATTCGGCTCCCCTTTCATGGCGGCGCTCCTCAGCTTGACCCGGCGCTACAGCTGCGCCCCGAGGAGCTTCTCGTGCCGGGCAAGCACAACCGTGCCAATGCAGTCGCGGCCTCTTCGATGGCGCTGGCTTTCGGCCTAAACCCGGCCCGGATCGCGGAGAGTCTGCGCGGCTTCCGGGGGGTGGCGCACCGGATGGAGCTGGTCGGCGAGAAAAACGGCGTGCGCTTTATCAACAACTCCATGTGCACCAATCCCGCCGCCGTCGCCGCCTCACTCTCGGCGATTTCGGGAGGCGTGGTGGCGATTGCCGGTGGACGGCATAAAGGCGGCGATATTGCCCCGATGGTGGAGGCTCTGGCAAACCAGGCTCGCCATGTGGTGCTGATCGGGGAGCATGGGCCGCTTCTGGGCGAAGCGCTGGCGGCGTGTGGCTTTACACAAACCGAGCAAGCGGGCGATATGAACGATGCGGTGCAGCGTGCAGCAGCCCAAGCGCGATTAGGCGAGACGGTTTTACTGGTACCTGGCTTTGCCAGCTTTGACATGTTCACGGGCTTTGAGCAGCGTGGTCAGGTATTTCGAGAGGCAGTTGGAAACTTATCATGAACGGAAATCAGCGACGTGTAGCCCCGGACTGGTGGCTCTTTGTTCTCATCATTGTCTTGCTTGTCTTTGGGATTGTCATGGTCTACGATGCCTCGTACTGTGTGGCACGTGCCTTTGATGACTACAACAACGATGCCTTCTACTTTGCGCGCAAGCAAGTGCTCTCTGCAGGCATTGGTCTGGTGGGGCTCTTTATCTGTGCCCGCATCCCGTACTGGTGGTGGAAGAAGCTCGCGGTTCCCGGCTTTCTGGTCTCGATTCTGCTCTTGCTGATTGTCTGGAAGCTAGGACACTCCTCGCTTGGGGCACGTCGCTGGATAGGAATCGGACCGCTGGTGATCCAGCCTTCTGAGGTTGCCAAGCTTGCCATCGTGGTTTTCCTCGCATGGATGCTCACCGAGAAACGAGCTTTTGTTCAGACAGCACGCGGCATTTTCTGGCTGACCGTGGCCGTGGGAATCCCGATGGTTCTCACCGAGCGCCAGCCGGATCTGGGAACGGCAGCGACCATGTTCTTTGCGTACTTGATCCTGCTGGCGGCAGGTGGCGTGAAGCGCAGGTACATCGCCGTTGTCGCGGGAGCCAGTGCCGTGCTCGCCGCAATCACGCTCTTTCTGCCGAGCAAGTCACACCCTGAGGAGCCGAACTACCGGATGCGGCGCATGCTCACGTTCGCGCACCCGGAAGCGGATAAAGAGAAAGACGGCTACCAGCCTTGGCGTAGCTTAGTGGCTCTGGGAAGTGGCGGCACGACCGGCGTGGGCCTTGGCCATAGCCATGAAAAACGCCCCGGTGGCCTACCCGCACAGCGCACAGACTTTATCTTTGCCGTCGTGGGAGAAGAGCTCGGCCTGGTGGGTACCTCGCTGGTTCTACTTGCCTTCTTCGGGGTCACCTGCCGTGGTCTGACCATCGCCCTGCGTACCCGTGACCCATTTGGGCGGTTTTTAGCCACCGGACTGACGGCCATGATCGGGATGCAAGCCCTGCTCAATATCGCGGTTGTCACCTCGTCCGCCCCCACCACGGGAATCCCCTTGCCGCTGATCTCCTACGGTGGCTCATCACTGGTTCCGACTCTCTGTGGCCTGGGAATTCTCCTGGGAATCTCCTGCCACCCGTTTTTCCGCGAGAACAGCGGCAAGAAAACGTCTCCGAAAGAGCGTCCCAGCGACCGCTTCTTCCGAAAGATCGGGATCGAATGAGTCTGTCCGTGGTTCCGCGCCCTGCCTCGCCTGCCGAAGTCCGTCCGCTCCCGGAGGGGCCGCTGCACTTTGTCGGCATCGGGGGCGCGGGCCAGAGCGCCATTGCCTATGTCTTAGCCCAGCGCGGACGAAAAATTACAGGCTCGGACTCCGGCATCTCAGGCGCGGCAAAAGCGCGGCTT
>NZ_CBAYMC010000099.1:0-14988 GCF_964826245.1 Armatimonas sp.
ACAGATAGTCCCGCGCCGCCTCGATTACTCCCAGTAGTAGCCCCACTCGCCGAAGCGCTCCAGAATGCCACCGTAGGCTTCTCGCTCGTACTTACCATCGGAGCGGTAGACAAAGGTATCGCCAAAACCCCAGTTGGAGGTGTACGTGCGGTTGACGGAGACGGCGAGTGTCCACTTTGCCTCTTCACGCCTGTACTCCCAGCCTTGCGTTGCCATCGGGCCTGGGCTTGGGAAGGTTTTCTTGAGGACTTCTAGCGTCTCAGGAGGCTTTTTGTGCTGCTTTTCATAGGCACGAACTGCGGCGATCACAGGTTGGGCGTTGGCTACCACCTCACGCATACCCGCTTGCCGCTTTTGCTCGTACTGGGCGTGGCGACGTTGTGCGTACACCTGCCAGCTCATTCCGATGCACAGGAAAGCACCGATGCCACCTAGCACGTTGACCCAGAGAGTCGGAATATTGCGCAACATGGTTTATGATACCGCTTTAACCCGCCGGTTAGAGCGGCAGGACTGGAGAGCTAAAGCTACGAAGGGCCACCCTGAGGATACCCGGCCCATAAAATTTGGGATGGCCGGGACGGCCTTTGTAGCGCGGAGCGCTCTCTAGCACCGCCGTTCTAATCGGCGGTGCTGACATCCAGCACGACTTTTCCGCACTGGCCGGAGCGCATCAGCTCCATTCCCTGCTCGAAGTCCGCAAACGGCAGGTGGTGCGTGAGGATCGGCTCGACGTTAATCCGGCCATTGGCCAGCAAGCTCTGCATCGTGGTCCAGGTCTCGTAGAGGCGGCGACCGACGACGCCGTGGATCGTGAGGCCCTTGAAGATAATGTCCTCGGAGACGCGCAGCTCGACGGGGCGCGAGGGGATTCCCATGAGCGAGACGCGGCCACCAGGGCGGGCGAGGCGCATGGCTTGCTGGATGGCAGGCGGCGCACCGCTCATCTCTAAAACGACATCCACACCTTGGCCATCGGTGGCATCCAAGACAGCGGCTTCGAGGTCATCGCCGGGGATCTGGAAGAGATGATCCGCACCGACTTTTGCCGCCAGCTCTAGCCGATAGCGCGACGTGTCTGAGGCAAAGACCACGCCTGCGCCCAGTGCTCGACAGACCGCCACGCCAAAGAGCCCGATGGGACCGCAGCCCAGCACGGCCACGCTACGCCCGGCAAGCTCCCCTTGCATGGCGGCATGAACCGCGTTGCCCAGCGGGTCTTGCAGGCAGGCAATGTGCGGCGGGATGCGCGGGTCGTTCTTGATGACGCTGGCCTCGGGAACGGCGAAGAACTCCCGGAAGCAGCCGTCGGTGTCCACCCCAAAGATCTGCGTGTTGCGGCAGACATGCCCCTGGCCCGTGCGGCACTGGAGGCAGTGGCCACAGATCTTGTGCGACTCGCCGGAGACAAAGTCCCCCACCTTGAGGCTGGTCACGCCCTCGCCCACCTCGACAATAGTGCCCGAGAACTCATGGCCCATGATCACCGGCGGCTTGACGCGACCCGCGGCCCAGGCGTCCCAGCTATAGACATGAAAGTCCGTGCCACAGATGGCAACGGACTGCACTTTGATCAGAACATGACCGAACGGTGCGATCGTGAGGGTAGGGACATCTTGTAGCGTGGCTCCCTCCCCGGCGAGGGACTTGACAATAGCTTTCATACTGTCCTAATTTTACCCGACAGGAGCGGTAGAATAACCTCATTATGGATACACCGCAGTACCGGCATCTTATCGAGACGTTTTTTATGTCGCAGCCCCAGCAGATCACGCAGATTTTCCAGGAGCTTCTCTCGGCGCTGGAGGCTGAGGGCGAGTTTCTGCCCGCCTCACCCATGTCTCAGAACTACGAGACCGCGTCGGTGAATCCGGAGATTCATCTACTGCCGGGGAACCTCAAAGATGCCCGCGATGCGATTTTTCCGTATTTTTGGGGCACCGATAGCTGGTCGTCGCCGCTGCACTTGGAGAACGTGAAAGGTCCCGCCAATAACGCGTCGCTGATCGGGGCGCTGGCGTGTTTGCTGAAAAACCCCAATCTCTGCACCGACACCTACAGCCAGCGCTCCAATGAGCTGGAGGTGAAGGCCGTCACCGCGCTTGCCAACCTGCTCTTTTACCACACCGACGATCCGTGGGGCGTCTTTACGATGGGTGGGACGATCTCCAATCTCTACGGGGCGAAGATCGGGATTGAGAAAGTCTTGCCCGGCGCGATGCACCATGGGCTTCAGGGCGAGCGCATCGCCGGGATTGTCAGCGAGGCCAGCCACTACTCCAATCAGAGCGTCGCGGGCTGGCTCGGGATGGGCACGGCGCAGCTCCACTCGATTCCCACGGATGCAAGCCTTGCCATGCGCCTAGACTTGCTAGAGGAAAAGCTAGAAGAGCTCTACACCGACGGCGTCAAAGTGGCCTACGTGGTCGCGACATTCGGCACCACCGACACGTTCGGCGTGGACGACGTGGCGCAGATTCGGTGCATCACCGAGACACTTGCTCAGAAATACGGCCAGCCACGCCCACAGCTCCACGTGGACGGTGCCGTGGGCGAGGTTTAGAGAGACTGCGTGAGTGACTCCGTAGATGGGAAGACCCCGGAGGCGATGCGGCCTCTAGGGTCTCTCAGAAACGCTCGTATATTTATCATAGTTTCTAGCACAAATACTTGGCAATATCCAAAATCCTATAAAGTTATATAGTCATCACAGCCTAATTCCCAATAGTAACTGCCGGTGGATATTGAACTTGTATTTTCATTTTATTATTTATCGTAATACCAATCTGGAAATTACCATCTCGCTTAGAAATAAAACTTTTTTCAACATTATTAATCAAACTGTTCTGATCTCTAGATAGATCTACTACTTGTTTAAATATTTCATCCGCAAGGTACAGACATAATGCTGATTCACCAATAAAGTTCAGATCGCCTATGTCGATATATTTCCTTTTTATCAATATTTTCTTGTATGATTGCAAGTAATTTTGCGATGTGAATTTAAATGAACGTATTAAAACAGCTCTTAATATTGATGGAGGAAGGATTTTTTCAATATCACTGCTGTTTATACTGCTTCTTGAAACCCTACTTAGGGACATGTTGAGAAATCCATTTCTAGATCCTAGGCGGCACCCCGAAATTTTAGAAATATCTCGAAAGATTAGCCCCCAATCTTGTGGTGAAATCAAATAATATATGACCCTCTTTGATTTTAATGATTCATCAACACTTAGTAGTTCACCACGATTTATCAAATTAGATTTTTCAACCAACTCACTCAGTGGTGATATATCGATATTTAATGCATTATCAATAAATTCCTTGTTCTTAATACTTTCATTTGTATGATCTAATTTCCGATCCACTAAAGGAACGTAGGTTTTAGAATCAATACTAAGAGCGACACTATTTTCACCGTATCGATCTAAATTTTCTAATTTTAAAACTTTACCTTGTTTTATATAACTATCTAATATCCTACATTTATTCATAAGTCCACCGTAAAATGTATGATATATCAGTGAATTTAGTGAGTCTTTTTGTGTATTATTCAATTTTTCAAAAGGGATAAACCCCTTTTCCAAGTCTATAATTTGATCTGAAGTTAATGATTCTTGGAGACGCTTTAGATAAAATGTAGACACTGGCAATCGGTTTGCCTTACCTTGATTGGGACGAACTACATCAAACGATAAAAGATTACTAATAATTGACCGAAGTTCATTCAGTGAAAGTAATGGCAAGTCCATAGGGTTAGCATAGTTTGACTGAAGCACCATAACTCTCCGCGTGCCACGATCAGCTACATACCCTATTTTTTTTAAGTCACCTAGATCAATCTTGCTATTAAATACAGACCTGACCAAGTTCGTATTTAATGTGGCGCAAGAAAATCCATCAAACAGAATTGTCTTGTTAATTTTAGTAGCTAAATAACTGACATTTTCATTTAAATTACGCTCAGTCATACTTTTAAAAATTGCACTCCAAAAAATGTTTTTCTGCCTTCAAACTTCAAAGACATGTTGAAGCATACATCATACTTCAACATGTCTAGATCAGTCAAAATTCAAAGTTCCTTTTTACGCACATCTTCACCTAATCCAAACTAGGGATAAAAACGATATGTATACAGACCATATGCATAACCTGACTGCGTAGCCACGCTTGATTGCCCTCCTGCATTAGCCCCGACGCTGTAGATTACAGAACCTTCTCCGTATCCATCTAGTGCTAGATCATCATTAATATAACCTGTATTGCCAGTACTACCTATTGCTGAGTTACCATTAAAGGAAACTTGAGCATTTGCATTTGAGGTCTGATTCTTTTCCCATTCTTCATACGTTGCTATTGGTATCGATGCTGGAGGTGTTGAACCAGACCAAGAAGCGTCAAGTTCTATTTTTAGATATGCATTTGCAGTAAATGCAGACGATGGTGGCGGAGTTATCTCTCCCAGAGCCTTTGCCTGCAACTTCCAATCGGTACCACTATTGCTACTTGAGTATGCAAGCCATGAATGACCATTTCCAGACCATGCTCCCATCCCATTATCATAGTCAGTTTGCTGTATCAATATTGGTTGGACAACAACTGTAGCATGTGCGGCACTAGAAAGAACCGCTAAGAGGGTGGCTGTGACGCTCAACTTCAACAACGATAACATTACTTCACCTTTTCCTTTTCATTAAGGGACACTATCAAACACGTCGTTTAGTCATTTTATCTCTAGACTACCTTATCTGCAACTAAAGTTTTATTTTTTCTAATAGGCACATTCGAACGCTCGCCTGCCACACCGGACCACTGGGTGCTGTGCTTCTTCAGCGAGTACGATCTGGAGAAAAACCCGCTCATGTTTCCTGCCGAGCTCCTGCCGCTGATCGCCCGCGCCCGAAACTATGCTCACGGGCTTAGAGTGGCCGATAGCATCACCATTGACTTTCATAAGATGGGCTGGGGACACTATCCGGGGAGCGCGTTTCTGGTCAACCAGCGCTCCGACCTGCGCTATCTCTCGCGCAGTGTGGAGCAGACGCCGTATTTCTCCGAGGCCGATGGTCGCCGCGACCCCGCGCTCTTCACGCTGGAGTGCTCCCGCCCCGCGCTGGGTCCCTACACCGTGATGGCCTCGCTCAATGGCATCGGCCTCACTGGCTGGCAGGTCTTGGTCGCTCACGCGCTGGAGCAGGCACAGCGCCTCAAAACCAAGCTCACTTCTCTTGATTATTGCCACGTGCTGAATCAAGACACGATTGGGCCGTCGGTGGCGTGGTGGGTTCTGCCCAAGGGCCGCAACGCCCATGAGATTTTCTCACGGCTGGAGTCCGGCCAGCTCACCGACGAAGAGTTCGCGCGCTACACCGACGAAGTGCGCCGCCTCTACCACAAGCGAGATCACGCAAAAGACCCACGCCTCGATGCGCGCCTCTCGTTTACCACCAGCATCGGCTACCGTCCACACGGGCGCTCGCTTCCCGCCTGGAAAGCCGTCTTCTTCAACCCTCGCACCGGCCCCGAGATCGTCGATAGAGTGATCGCCAGCATCGAGGAGCTGTGACCCTCCTCCCAAACGCCCAGAGGGCAGGGGGAGGAGGGACTATTTCAGCGGATCAGCCACTCCAGCCAGGCGCGTAGTAAACTTACCCCACAAACCGCGTGCTGTAGGCCAGAGGGCTGATCCCCTAGTCCCCCATAGGGACGCAATGTCGTGAGCAGGAGCTTCCCTGCTCCGACTTGTGCCTCGCACACATAGGCGTGCGTCTGGGCGCTACGGGCATCGGCTCGCGTGAGAAGCGGACTCAGTGGCACACCTAGTAGCTGTTGCAGAGCCTCAGGCTCAAAGGCACAGTCCGACGCCAAGCCATACCAGAGAGCGTCCGCAGCCTTCTCACGCTTCTCGTAGGGAAAGCCACCCCAGCTCGGATGGTCGCTGACGAGCCGCACTGCCTCACGAAAAAACGGTAGTTCCATCGCAGGAAGTCCGCCAAAGGCCGAGGGCTGAAGGTAGAGAACGCGCCCTCCATTGCGTGCAAACCCTAGCAGCTCCGGGCTCCAAGCCGTGGCAAGGATAATCCCCGGCCCACCCAGCCCTAGATTCGGGGAGGGGAGCGTCTTCCAGCCGGTTACTTCCTCAAAGCCCACCAGAAGCCTCGTGGGGTCGTAGAGATTCGTGATCGCTCCCGACGACATTGGGACGCGTTTTCCAAATACCCAGAGCGGCCAGGTGTTTTTAGAGAGCGTCTTGCCCGCCACTGTCAGCTCCACGGTGAGAGCTGCCTTCAGGGCTCCCCCGCTTGCGGGGGGCGGAGGGGGGGTAAACTCGATCACACCCAGCTCGTTTACCTCGCCGGTCTCCAGTGGCCCTAGTGTCAGCTCGCCACTCTCGCCCGTGGAGATCTTCCAGCGCAGGACGGCTCCTGGCCCCAGGCTCTTGCCAAAGTGCGAGATGCCCACACGCCGCCGAACCCGCTCGCCGCCCCAGACTCCCACACGATCCGTCCATACCACGCGATCTCCCCCCGCAACGCGCTCCCGCCGCCGGTCAGGCTCGATAAAGAGCACCGTGTCCGCATTGAACTCCCCCAGCTCCAGAGGCTCCTGAAGCCCTGCCAGCGTGTAGCCTGCGGTAAACGGCGAGGCGCGGGCAAGCTCGATGGTGTGCTTTGCCACGAGTGAGGAAGACACACGCAGGTCGGTTAGTAAAGTGGGTTGCCTCGTGCGCCAGCGGGGCGCGAGGGCATCGTAGGTGGGGCGAGTAAAGGGCAGGTCGCAGGAGAGAAGCAGCTCGCTAAAATCGGCAAGCTCTGGCGGAGCATCCAGAACGTCACCATCGAGTTCTGCGGAGCCGGAGCAGTCTCGCACGAGGGGCGAGCCGGTTTGTTTTTTCAGCGCGGCGTAGAGCTGCGCGATAAGCTTGGCATCGCTCCCTCGGCTCTGCGCCCCCCCCACCGTCCAGAGCAGGACTGCCGGATGATCCCCCCTCTGCCGCACGATTCGGGCGTACTCTAAGAGTGTCTGCTTGGTGAAAGCCTCGCTTTTGACAAACGCCCCCAGCGGCAGCTCCACCCAGAGCAGAACCCCGAGGCGAGCAGCAAGCTCAAGGTAGGCGCGGGGCGGAACCCAGCCAGAGAGCGTGATGCCATTGAACCCCAGCGCCTTTGCACGCTTCAGCTCCGCCTCAAAGACCTCAGGGGGAGGATTAGGAGCCCGCGTCTTCTCGTACCCGCCGCTTGAGAGAAGGCCCCGAAAGTAGATCGGCTGCTCATTCAGTAGAATCCGCTCGCCGTCGCGCTGGACTTTCCGGAAGCCCACGGTGCGTGTCTGGCGATCCGAGAGGGTATTGTTGTGCGTTGCCGTGGTTGCTGTGACGGTCAGGGTGTAGCAGTGGGGCGCTTCCGGGCTCCAGAGCAGCGGCCTATTGACCATCAGATTTGCCACGGCCACCACTCCCGATTTAGTTGCCTCTGCCTGCGCTTGTGCCACGGTCTTGCCCTCAGGATCGGTGAGCAAAAACGTGACCAGTGCGCTTGTGCCCGGCGCGAGATCTAGCTCCGCCTCTGCCGCGACGTTTCCCTTGTCATCAGCAGGTGCCCAGAGCTGCGCAATTCTTGCCGGGCCGGTGGTGCGCACGCGAGCCTCCTGCCACGGCCCACCCCAGGGAGCCTCGACGGCCAGTGTCTGGTTTAGCGGAAAACGCGCACTGCCTGGCTTCTCCACGCGAAGTGTCAGCTCGCGCGTGCCTGCGGGAAGCTCCCACGCAAACGCATCCCAGAGCCCCGTGTGCTCTCCGAGCTTCTTGCCATCCGCAAAGCCCTCGCAGTGGTAGGAGACCGCATCGAACTCAGCAAATACCCTCCTCCCAGGCTTGGGAGGAGGGCCAGGGAGGAGGGTTCGGTACCAAACGGGACCGGAAAATGTGGAGGGGATGCCGTCGTTCTCCCAGCAGCCGGGGACGGTGGCGGGTTTCCAGTCTTTTGCGCCCTCACGGCGTAGCTCCCAGACGTCGGGAGGTGCCTGGTCGGGCTCGACTTCATTCATCGCCCAGACCCCTAGAACTGTTGTCTGCAGAAAGCTACGACGATCCATATGTGCGCACTATAGTCACTCTGATCGTCTCACGCACAGGATTGTTCCTGCGAACGATCCTAATATTTCTCAGGTACCATGAGATCTATGCGACGAGGGATTGTTTTTCTAGCAACGGCGTTGGGACTACTGAGTGGTGCCTGTGCGAAGGCACAAAACCTAAACACGGGCTTTATTTGGTTTGAGGCGGAGAGCCCCAGGGCAACCAACTTCCCGACGCGACACTCGTTTATGCCCGCAAATGAGACAGAGAAAGCGGTGCTCTCCGGCGGAGCATGGATCGGGGTGGAGGGGCCACGGAGCCTGCCGCTGTCTCTGGAGTATGAAGTCACGATTGCAGAAAGCGGCAGCTACGATTTCTACGCCCGCAAGTTCTGGAAGCATGGCCCGTTTCGCTGGCGCTTCGACCAGCAACCCTGGCAGTTTGTCGGCAAAGACCCGGCGCTCCTCGATGACTCTCCGATCCGGCAGTTTGTCGGGGCCAACTGGGTGGGGGCAGGTGAAGTCAGTCTCACGACGGGCAAGCACACGCTCCGCATCGAGCTGACCGAAAACGATGGCGCGGCGGTCTTTGACTGCTTTGTGCTCACGAAAGTCCCGTTCATCCCGCGTGGCAAGAGCAAGCCCGGGGAGAAACTCAATCGGACGGAGCCAGGCTGGTTTGCCTTCGAGCCTGACTTAGATACTTTCCAGCCCACCGCACTGGACCTGCGCAGCCTCAATGAAAAAGTCGCCGGAGAAAACGGCTTTATTGTCCGCAAGGGCGAGAGCTTTGTGCACAGCAAGACTGGCCAGCCCGAGCGTTTCTGGGCAGTAAACGCGGGCGGGGAGCTCACCCGCATGCCACAGGCATCACTGCGCTACCTAGCACGGGACTTGGCGAAAAAGGGCGTGAACCTCGTGCGGATTCATGGGGCGCTCTGGAAAGATAGCAACTTCCGCGAGATTGACCCCGAGAAGCTGGCGGGCCTCCAGCGCTTCGTGGCTGCGCTCAAGAAAGAGGGAATTTATAGCTGCCTCTCGATCTACTTCCCGCTCTGGCTGGACATTCCGACAGGCGACTCGCTGGCGGGCTACACACCGGGTAAGAAGCCTTTCTCCCTGCTCTTCTTCAGCCCCGAGTTTCAAAATATCTACAAGAGCTGGTGGAAGACCATCCTCACGGCTCCCAACCCGAGCGGTGAGCCACTGGGCAAAGACCCCGCGGTGGCGCTGGCGGAGCTCTGCAACGAGGACAGCTATCTCTTCTGGACGTTCAGCTACGACACTATCCCCGCGCCGCAGATGGAGATTTTAGAGAAGCAGTTCGGGCAGTGGCTGGGCAAGAAGTACGGCTCCGTCGAAGCGGCACTCTCTACGTGGAAGCAGCCCGATGCCAAAGACAGGCCCACCGAGAGTCGTGCCGCGTTTCTGCCGATCTGGAACCTAGGAAACCAGCGCGGCCTGCGCTCGCAAGACACAGTCGCGTTTCTCGCGCAGAGCCAGCGGGCGTTCTTTGAGGGCGCCGCAAAATATCTCAAGAGTGAGCTGGGCTTTCAGGCCAGTGTCTACGGCTCGAACTGGGTGACGGGCGAGGCGCGGTTTCTGGGGCCGCTGGACAAGTGGAGCAACACGGGACTAGATGCGATGGACCGCCACGGCTACTTCGGTGGCAAGCACGAGGGGCCACGCGCCAGCTACAGCCTCAGTGTCGGGGATCTGTATGAGGACAAGTCCGCGCTGAAGTCGCCTGAGGAGGGCCTGCCACTCTTTGATCTCAAGTGGAACGGGCTGCCCTCGATGGTCTCGGAGGTGAACTGGCCGATGCCGAATCGCTACCGCGCTGATTTGCCAATTCTTGCCGCGGCCTACGGAGCACTCCAGGGCTCTAGTGCGATCCACTTCTTTGCGCTCTCCGGCCCGAGCTGGAGCCAGCAGCACGGCAAGTTCGACCTGCAAGTCCCGAGCGTCCTGGGCCAGTCCCCCGCCGCCGCGCTGATCTTCCGCAAGGGCTTGGTCAAGACCGGCCCGACGGTTATCGAGGCAAATCTTAAGCAAGCTAATCTCTTTACCCTGCAAGGCGCTCCCGTCAGTGGCCCCGTGAACCTCGATGCCCTCCGCGCTGCCGATCTTCCGAGCGGCCAGACAAAAACGCTAGACACGCTACCCTCGCTCGACCCACTGGCCTACTTGGTGGGGCAGGTGCGGGCCAATATCTCTGAGGCGGGAGCGCCCTCGAAGCTGGGCAGCCTTGCGGGCATTGATCGAAATAAGAAAGTGGCAAAGAGCGCAACGGGCGAGCTAGCCTGGAACTGGGGCAGTGGGCGCGCCGTGATCGCTGCGCCACAGGTCAATGGCCTCCTGGGCTTTCTCGCCGATGCCGGAACCGTCAGCCTGCCCGGCATGACCGTCACGAGCCAGCTCGACTATGGCGCGATCTCGCTAGTAAGCCTGGACGGCCTACCGATCGCCACTTCCAAAAAGCTCCTGCTCCAGGTGATGTCCGAGGACAAGAACTGGGGCTGGAAGAGCGCGCCGGGCGAGAAAAACCTCCAGCGTATCGAGAGCCTCGGTGGTGCTCCGATTCTCGTCAAAGCCATCAACGGCACGGTCAACCTCACCCGCCCCGATGCGGCGAGTATGACTGTGATGGCACTGGATGCGAACGGTTACTCGGTCACGAAAGTGGGGAACGCAAAAACGATCTTACTTCGCCCTGACACGCTCTACTACCTGATTGAGAAATAACATGAACATTTTCTACCGCCGGTTAAAATCGGCGTCTGAGGGCCTTCGGCCACAAAGTCGCTCCACGACTAGCATCATTGAGGGCACGAGGCTCTTAAACGCCGCTTTCAATCGGCGGGAGCTTATCGTGATCGCTCTCAGCCTGATCGTCCTGCCACTCTATGCCCAAGTCACACCGCCCTCAAAATCTCTCTTTGATGGGAAAACACTCACCAACTGGAAGAGCACCCCGTTCGGCGACGAAGGCCCCGTGGCGGTCAAAGACGGCATGATCGTTCTGGCCAAGGGCGATGAGATGACCGGAATCACCTGGACGGGCGACACGGCGACGCTCCCCAAGCTCAACTATGAGATCTCGCTCCAAGCCCAGCGCATCGAGGGCAACGACTTCTTCTGTGGCCTGACCTTTCCCGTCAAAGACGGTCCGTGTAGCTTTATAGTCGGCGGCTGGAACGGCGGGGTCGTCGGGCTCTCCAGCCTCGACGGCAAAGACGCTGCCCGCAATGAAACCGCGCGCTTTATGGCCTTTGAAAACAAGCGCTGGTACAAGATTCGTGTCCGAGTGAGCGAGCGCGGCATCACGGCCTGGATTGACGACAAGCAAGTCGTGGGCGTGGACACCCGAGGCCGTAAGATCGGCATCCGCTCCGAAGTGGAGGCATCACGCCCGCTCGGGATTTCCTGCTACAACACGGTCGCGGGCATCAAGGACATCCAGATCCGCTCCCTCACCCCCGACGAAGCAAAAGCCTCCATCAACCCACCACCTGTGCCTAAACCGAAGTAGCACACACGGAAAAGTAGTTAAACATCTGTAAAGCGCCCCATGCCACGCAGTCGCTTGGCGCGGCGGGTGAGGAGCTCGTCGGTGGTGAGCGGGGTGAGCTCGGCGAGGGCGGTGGTGATGGCTTCTCGGAGGGCTTCAGTGGCGGCGGCGGGGTCGCGGTGGGCGCCGCCGAGCGGCTCCTTGATCACGCCGTCGATCAGGCCCAGCGCGAGCGCATCGTAGGCCGTCACTTTCATCCAGCGGGCGGCTTCAGAGCCCTTGGTGGCATCACGAGCGATAATCGCGGCGCAGCCCTCGGGGGCGATGACGGAGTAGAAGCTATGCTCCAGCATCAGGACACAGTCCGCGACGGCGATTCCCAGGGCGCCGCCCGAGCCGCCCTCACCGATCACGATGGCGATGGTGGGAGTCGGGAGGACGGCCAGCTCACGCAGATTTCGGGCGATAGCCTCAGAGATGCCCCTCTCTTCAGAAGGCACGTTGGGGTCCGCGCCGGGGGTATCCACGAAAGCAATCACGGGCTTGGTGAACTTGCCCGCCAGCTGCATCAGGCGCAGGGCTTTTCGGTAGCCCTCGGGCTTCATGTAGCCAAAGTTGCGTTTTTGTCGCTCTTTTAAGTCGCGGCCTTTTTGTTGCCCGAGAATCATCACACTCTGACCGGACAGGCGTGCAAATCCACCAACCAGTGCGCCATCGTCGCCAAAGAGCCTATCGCCGTGCAGCTCCACAAAGTCCTCACAGAGGGCGTTGATGTAGTCGAGCGCATAGGGCCGCTGGGCGTGGCGCGCCAGCAGGACATTGTCCCAGGGGGTCAGTTTTGCAAAAAAGCGTTCCACGTAGCCATCTCGTTGTGCCCGCAGCTTCTGCACCTCGGTTGAGGCCGTCGTATTGGCCGTCCGCTGTGCGGCTTGCTCCAGCTTGGCTATATTGTCGTCAAGTTCGGCAAGAAACTGCTCAAACTCTTGGATCGTCATATTTTCCAATGGTTTCAGTTCCCCAAAAAGGCGAGCGTCTTTGCCAGCGTCGTTGTTAGATCTTTGCGGGCGATGATTTTATCGAGCTGCCCGTGCTCTTCCATAAACTCCGCCGTGCGGTAGTTGGCAGGCGGCTTCACACTCTGTGCCTGCGCGGCGACTCTCTCGCCCGAGAGCCCGATGGTTGCGCCCGGCTCGGCGTAGATCACGTCCCCCAGGCTGGCGTACGAAGCAACGGCTCCGCCCGTGGAGGGGTTGGTCAGCACAACGATATAGGGCACGCGTGCCTTATCGAGCTGCGCCACAGAGAGGCTGGTCTTGGCCATCTGCATCAGGCTGGTGAGGCCCTCTTGCATGCGTGCGCCCCCCGAGGCGCAGAACGTAATTAACGCGCTTTTTTCGTCGAGGGCTCTATCGGCGGCGCGGGCGAACTTCTCCCCAAAGACGCTGCCCATCGTCCCGGCAAGGCGTCCCCACTCAAAGTCCGAGACGGCGAGCACACACGGCAGGCCGCTGATCGTCGCGACTCCGGTGACCAAGCCATCGGTTCGGGCGTCGTCTTCCGCGCTCTCAGCTCCGGCGAGCTTGTCGCCGTAGCCAGGGAACTGCAGAAAGTCCTCCGCGCGGATCTCACGGCGGCCAAGCTCCACGAAGCTATTTTCATCGACAGTCATGGCGATGCGCTCGTCGGCAGTGAGGCGGTGGTGGTGACCGCACTTGTTGCAGACCTTGAAGTCACGCTCAAAGTCTTTGGTGTAGAGAATCGCCCCGCACTTGGTGCACTTCGTGAAAGCGCCCTCGGGTGCGGCGGTAGGGGCGGGGCGGCGAAACCAGTCCGGCATAAAATTGCTAACCTTGATATAATTCTGGACGCTTATGTCGCTACAAGAACTCAGACGTCAAATAGACACCCTCGATGCCCAGATTCTCGATCTTTTGTCCCAGCGCGCGCATGTCGTGCAGGAAGTTGGTCACTCCAAGACACGCACCCAGACCAAGTTTTTCTCGCCCGAGCGCGAGCGACAGATCTTCGAGCGCCTCGAAGAGGCCAACCATGGCCCACTCCCGCCCACGGCGGTGCGTGCCATCTTCCGCGAGATCCTCTCCGGGATGCGTGCTTTAGAGGCACAGATCCGCGTTGCGCATCTCGGCCCCGCGGGCACTTTTTCCCACCAGGCAGCGCTCGATAAGTTCGGTACGTCCTCCGAACTAAAGGCCGCTGACACTATACCCGATGTTTTCGCCCTCGTCGAACGTGGCGAGGCGGACTACGGGGTCGTGCCGGTGGAGAACAGCACTGAGGGGATCGTTCCCTACACCTTGGACATGTTCCACGAGAAGGGCACACGCCTCAAGATCTGCGCCGAGGTCTATGTCCCCGTGGTGCACAATCTCGCCAGCCAGGCCGAGACACTAGGAGAGATCACCAAGCTCTACGCGCACCCACAGGCCTACGCCCAGAGCCGCAGCTGGATTCGCGACAACCTAGGAACGAGCATCGAGGTCGTAGATGCGACATCGAACTCCAAAGCGGCGCTTCTGGCCGCCGCCGAGCCCACCAGCGCCGCCATCACCACCAGCATCGCCAGTGAGCTCTACAGCATCCCGCTCCTTGCCCAGCACATCGAAGACTCGCCACACAACCGCACGCGCTTCTTGGTGATTGGCGAGAACACGCCCCAGCCCTCGGGCAAGGACAAGACTAGCATCTTTTTCTCCGTGCAGCACCGCGCGGGCTCGCTGATGCGCGCTATGGCCGCCTTCGATGCCCACGATATCAACCTCACCATGATCGAGAGCCGCCCCACCAAGCAGCTCCCGTGGGAGTATGTTTTCTTCATAGACATTCAAGGCCACCACAAAGAGGCGCAAGTCGCTCGTGCCCTGAAACTTCTAGAAGAGCACAGTCTCTTCGTCACCATCCTAGGCTCCTATCCCGAGGCGAACTAGAGCTCTACTGAGATGGCTCAATCACAACCACACCAAGATAAGAGCTTTCCAATAAGTGAAGGCTGGGTCAAGATTGTCAACTACACAACAAAGCCAATGATGATCTTGCTCCAGCCTTCTGAGTTGGGATGTACACTGGAGATTGGGGAGTTCTGTCACGTTCGTCTCTGTGAAGACGAATCATTGTCCGAAATGTGCGCAGGACTCTATATTGCAGCGGGCTCTGCTTATCCCAACAACGATTGTGTGATTGAACTGAGTGCAAATATCTTGTTCAAAAATGGTGTAGAGTTTATTGATATATCGTATCTGCTCAGGTCAAGCAGTAGCGGGACAAATGGGCTCTCCCAAGAAAACCGAAAGTATGCCTTTACGAGTCGAGATGCCCTGCTTACGAAGAGTCGAAAGGTAGCCGCGCAGACGGCAGAAGTCCTCAAGACCCGAGCTAGAGCG
>NZ_CBAYMC010000100.1:0-14840 GCF_964826245.1 Armatimonas sp.
CCATCCTGACCGCGCCCGAGCACGGTTAGCAAACCTACAGGCGCGCCTGGCTCAGCCTGAGCATCTGCGGACTCAGGTAGTGGCGGAGCTTCAGGCCTGCGTCGCCGAGCAAGCACAAAAGCTGCGGTTTGCGGCGCTGGAAGCTGCCATTCAGGAGGTCTATCGTGCCCGTCTCCAGGGGCTCATTGGAAGCCGTGCCCTCTCCGTAGAGATGACACCCGACATCATGAACGCGGTACTCCTGAGCCTGGATATTGAGCCAAACCGTCGGCTCTTGATTCGACTGCTACGGGCTTACTGTGATGGCGATACCCGCTGGGCTCTCCGCCAGAAAGCAAATCGGGAGTTTCTGCAAGCCCTAGAAGAGCGTGGAGTAGACAGTGTGGCATGGCAAAGTGACTGGCAGGAGCGCCTGTGCTGCGACGAGCTAGCCGATGGCTGGCTTCAGCTACAGCTAGAGACCGATCCGCTGGCTGTACTCCAGATGGGAAACTACTTCGACACCTGCCTGAGCTTCGGAGGCTGCAACTCCTACTCGACTGTTGCCAATGCATCCGATGCCAATAAACGGGTGCTCTACGGGCGTGATGGAAAAGGGAGGATCGTCGCACGTCAGCTCCTGGCGCTGACGATAGAGGATGGCCTGGTAGGCTTTCACCTCTACAGTACCGTGGATGACCCCAATATTCGTTTGGCGATCGTCAAGCGCGTTCGTGCGTTTGTGGAGCGCTTCGCGGTGCGCTGTGGCTTGACACTTGCCACGGAGGGGACGGTTCCGACGCTTCTGGCAACCACTTGGTACGACGATGGTACGGTTGCTTGGGACAGCCCGGAAGTCTCACCAAAAACAAAAAGCCCCGGAAGACAGGCAAGCCAGTCTTCTGGGGCATAGAGAGTGGGATTATTTCTGGATCTTATCCAGTCCAATTCCCTTGCTATCATCAAAAAGAACCTTGGTATCCGCGCCAACGAGATCGTCACGGGTGAGCTTGATCTTAAGCCAGAGCATCCGAAGTCCGGGCTTGATGTCCGTTCTTAAGTAGCGCTTGTCTGTCATGCCTTCACCGTTCCAGCCGAGGCGATCCTGAACAAAGTCCGGAGCGATGCGCGGGTTGAACCCGAGAGTCAGGTCATAGGCATCGGCCTTGAAGCTGTACATCTTCGGGTCTTTGCTCATGTCTATCTCGCGCTTTTGCCCAAACTCACTAGGCATCATCTTGTCTTCCAGAGCCACGTAGAACTTGCGATCCGTGAGCCCCTTCAGTTTAGACGCATCGGCCTTGATCTCACGGATGATCCCGGGGACATCTTCCTGCGTGTAGAACTTCTTCTTGCGCATCATGGGCGGAACGACCAGAGTCGCTAGCTGGAGCTGCCCGAGTGGTGAGAGCTGTCCGGCGGCCAGTGCCTGTACAATGGGCACGCCTTTCGGGGCGCTTCCATCGTCTTTGTAGGAATAGACTCCCGCTCGCTCCTGATTAGGATCCGTAGCCGCCGTTGGATTGATCGCGTAGAGGCTACCCTTGAGCGTCTTTTTTCCTCCACGAGAGTTGATCGCGTCTTGCATGATCGTCAGCGTGTCGGGAACCTCAAAGCTAAACTCCTTTGGAGAGGGCATGGTGTAGCCTGCATCATGGAGTCGCACGTCAATGCGTGCTCCATCTACCGGGCCATCCATCACGATTCCGCTGGAGATATTGGCTGCTTTGGGGTTGCCCTGATCATCGAAGCTCAGATCATCGTACTGATCCTTCAGACAGCCGATCAGGTTCCATGTCCCTTCCACACGAATCACGCGGGGGCGAACGCGGGTGACTTTGAAGGACATGTTGGTATCCACTTGGCCAAGGCGCGCAATGTCCCGTGGGCGGCAGTAGCTACGCACACTGACCATGCGGCGGTTCTTGGTGGCGTTGTTCAAACCCGAGGTATTGCGGGAGAGGGCATCGGCCTCTGTCGGGGTACCCTTGGCAGCATCGATGCGTTGCTTATGGGCCGCCATCGCGTCTTCCCACGCCTTGATCGCCGCTTCTGGGTTCCCAGAGCGCTCTGTGGCATGGGCCAGCAAGTGCTCTACCATGTTGATGTCATGGGCGGGATCGTTGTCGCGCGCTTGCTGATACGCCTTCACCGACTCGTCGTAGTCCTTGACTTTATCGAAGAGATTCCAGCCCTTCTCTTTGTAGAGGTCGAAGACCGTACTGTTGGCCTCGATTCCCTCATTGAGAAGCGCGATACCAACGGGCAGGTAGCGGCGATCCGAGCGCTGGTCGGTATCGGTGAAGTTATACATCAGGTGCCAGGCACCTGTGGAATAAACATCCAGCCAGTTGGGATCAAGCCAGGTAATCAGGCGCAGGAGCGGCAGAATCGCGTCGTAGTTCCCCGAGTGGAAGAACGAGTCGGCACGCACCCAGAGGAGCCCCGCAATCACCTGCCGGAAGCCCGAGACCGCAGCGAGGGCATACTCAAAAGGCAGTCCTCCTGTGGTCTTAAACATCGAAGGCGGCTCGACGGCGGGCTGTCGGCGTAGCGGGTCAATTCGTGCTTGGAGAAGCCCCTGAACCGCGATCAGCGCGAGAGCCCCTGCGGTCAGCTTGGGATTGCCCCGGACGGCATCGAGAAAATTTTTCATCATCACACCTCGCGTCGGTCAAAGACCAGAATGGAGATGATCAGCAGCACCGTGGCATACACCAGGGCATAGATCGTATTCTGGGTGAGAAGAGCGGCTTCGGACTTCACTTGCACATTGGCCTGCACCAGGGGGTTGGTGTAGTTGAAGTTGCCAAAGTTCGGTACCAGGTAGTGGACAATGGTAAAGAATCCCTTCGCTAGGACATTCTGCGTGTTCTTGGCCAGATCCAGCGTGAAGCTGGAGAGGTTCCCCACGATAAACAGAGAGAAGGTCAGGAAGAAGTTTACCAGCGGCGAGAGGAATGTCGAGAAGAAGATCGCCACGGCGCTGAGAAGTGCCATCTGGCAGTAGATCATCCAGACACCCTTCAGCATGTTGAGCGAGCTTCCCATGTCCACGCCACGTTGCTTGAGGATAATCGCCAGCACAAAGGCAAGTCCCATCAGGCCGACATTGATAAAGATCGTGCTGGCAGCACCGAAGTACTTGCCCAGCAAAAACTCATGGCGACGCACGGGCTTGGAGAGGATGGTGTAGATCGTGCGCCGCTCAATCTCGGTGGGGACGAGGTTGATGGAGAGGATCACGGTGATGAGCAGGGCGGCCATGGAGATAATTCCTAGGCCCATTCCCTTAACCAGAGTTAGCTCCTGACGCGGAGCAAACTGCTGGAAGGCAAAGGTCAGCACGAGCATGGCAAATCCGACCATGAGAAAGGCATTGAGCACTTTCTTGCGCAGAGCTTCGCTGATGGTGTTGCGAGCGATAACGATTGCGGTATTCATTTATTTGTCCATCAAGTCCTTGTATTTATTGGCGGTCGGCTTTGACTCACCCCCATCGAGCGGGCGGTCGCCGGTAGAGGCAAGGCTACCCGTCGCCGAGTCAATGCGCTCCCCGACGATCTCGACGAAGATATCCTCTAGGCGGCGCTTCTTAGGAACCACGGAGAAGACATCACCCTTGGCACCACGGATGGCATCGAGAAGTCCACCGACATCGGTGTTGGCGACGGTAACGGTGAGCTTGCCATCAAACTCGCTACTCTCCATGCCGCTCAGCTTGCCTGCAAGCTCCACAGATGGCTTGACGACGGTCACTTCCACGCGCTCGCCCCCAAGGAGCTCGTCCATGGTGCCGATCACCTGGAGCTTGCCCTTATGGATAATCGAGGCGCGGCCACAGACCATCTCGACATCTTCGAGCTGGTGGCTGGAAAGAAACATGGTCTTGCCCTGGCGCTTGAGCTCTAGCATGAGGTCACGGATATCGCGACGTGCAATGGCATCGAGGCCCGAGGTCGGCTCGTCGTAAAAGAGCAAGTCCGGGTCGTTGATCAGGCTCTGGGCAATCCCGACACGCTGTCGCATTCCCTTGGAGAACTCGGCGACGCGCTTATTGACATCGCTCTTTCCCCCAAGACCCACAAAGTCCACGAGCTCATCGGCTTTTTTCTTCGCGTCTTCGAGCTTCATGCCAAAGAGCTGCGCGTAAAAGGTCACGATCTCACGGGCGGTCATGTGCTCGTAGAAGTATGGAGACTCCGGCAAGTACGCCACTTTGTGTTTTGCCTCGATGTCCCCCGCGGGCTTGCCGAGCACATAGGCCTCGCCCTGCGTGGCATAGATAAGGCCAAGCAGGATCTTGATGGTGGTGGTCTTTCCTGCGCCGTTTGCGCCCAGGAAGCCAAAGACTTCGCCTTCTCCAATGGTGACGGAGAGGTTGTCAACGGCGTTGACGACCTCGCGCTTCATCGGAACCGGGTACTGTTTGGTTAGGTTTTTAATTTCTATGGCTGCCGCCATACGAAAGCTCCTTATACGCCGGAGGCCACGTCCTAGATCGTCGGGCCGCGCCGCTCCGCGCGTGCGTTTGGGATGGTTGTTTTTTTATGAACGATATCGGGGATCAACGCAAGAATCGTGCCCCCGGATTAGTACAGATGAACTTGCGAGAATGTTCCCACTCAGGCCGCAAAAGTTTACCCGGTCGTAGGTCTTCTGTCAATGCGGCTTACATTAAGGAACTGCCCCAGCTCCTGTAAGCGCTCCTCCGTAGGGGGCATCACCCAATCGGCCGCAACGCCAGGCTCCCATAAAAGCGCGAGTACCTGAAGAGAATCGGTCTTGGTGTCGCGCTTGAGATCTACTCGCCCAATGAGCTTGCCGTCGTGCAGAATCGGCAGGACGTAGTAGCCCCACTTGCGCTTTGCCGCCGGGACATAGACCTCCCAGGTGTAGTCAAAGTCAAAGATCTCCCGAGTGCGCTGCCGGTCGTAGACAAGCGGATCGAGCGGGGCTAGCAGCCTTAGCCCTCCTAGCCCTCCTCCCTCTATCCCTCCTCCCGATAACGGGAGGAGGGAAGCCTCTTCGATAAGGCAGTACCAGGGCTTGGTGAGGCCCTCGATCTCCACCTTACAGAACGCACTCTCGCCCAGCGTGGCCTTGTCCTCGCGCCCTGGTCGAAAGAGCGCCTTGGCCTTGAGGCGCTTGCGGGCAAGATAGCGCTTCGTCTCTTCTAGGTCGGGAAGCTCCGACGACTCTTTCTGGTGCCACTGTGCCAAATCCGGCGCGACGCGCTCTAATCTATCGAAGTAGCGCTCGAAGTTCTTGCGGTGCGCAATTCCCAGCGTCCCGTGTAACCAGAGCTTTTCTGCCACTTGCGAAACCACCGTGGCCTGCGTGCCCCAGCCCGAGCGCATGTGCCCGAAGTCGTTGCCATGGCGGCGCGTGGAGAGGGGGCCATGAGTGTCCAGCGCCTCTAAAAACGCCGCCGCGACGGGCTCCTCTTCGGGAAACAAGCCCTGCCAGCGCCCTGGCTCTGCCTGCCTAGCTTTCTTGCGGCGCACGAAATGCGGGTAGTCAGCGCGGGGCAGGGCCGCGAGATTGGGGAAGTGTATCTCAAAAGCGCTGGCGTCTGGCCCGTAGAGCGTCTCGGCGAGCTTCTCGGGGGCGTAGTCTTTCACGCGAGGCCACAGAATCAGCTCGTGCATCCGCCCACAGATCGGGATCGAGTCCTCCTGCACAAACTCTAGTCGCTGGATCGCCGTGTCTACATCGGGGAGGCTCTGCCAGCTCTCTAAAGCAAAAGCGCGGATCAGAAACGCCCGCGCAGCGTCTTTGGTAATGCGAATCGTCTGCACGTCCAGCTATTCGTGATCGAACGCCTGTTTTCCTTTTTCAGTACCGTCATCAACCCACCAGCGCTCTTTTTCTGGTGGAAGTGTGGGTGGCCCGAGCTTTCGCAGAGCAGCAACATGGAGCCAGCAGAAGATATTGATCAGCCAGCAGATCAGAAGTTGGAGAAGGACGGGAAGGGCGGAAGGGAGATAGCCTACTGTGCAGAGAACATAGCCTATCCATAGGGAGGCGGGCAAAAGTATAAGGCTTGCAATCAAATGCACGAAGGGCCTACTGGAGAGGAAGCCAGCCACGCGACTTAGCTGTGGGCCATCACGAAGAACCTGCGCCAAGTCGTAGAGCCAGCTCAGGGCGAGGAGCCACAGACAAGCGCCCCCGAAACCAAGAAAGAGGCGGGTGTAGAGGGGAAGTGCCGTATCTCCAATATCTGTGGTGCTAAAGATCGCGAAAAATGCCATCGACAGTGACTCCGCCAGGCACTTCCAGCCGGTGTGCCAATACATCTGTTTGGGGGGCTTTCGTTGTTGCTCTTGTTTTTGCACCATAGCGGTTTTGCTGGCTGCGCCTTGGCCTTTTAGACCAACCCCTGCCGGGCAGCGAGGAGGGCGGCTTCGGCGCGGGAGTTTACTTCTAGCTTCTCGAAGATCTTGGAGATGTGGTTCTTGACAGTCTTCTCAGAGATGAAAAGCGACTCGGCGATCTCTTTGTTGCGCATGCCCTTGCCGATAAAGCTGAGCACTTCGCGCTCGCGGTCAGTGAGGTGCGCAAAGACGGCGTTGTCTACGGCACGCTGGGTGGAGAGGCGGCTAAACTCGTTGAAGACGCGGCTGGCGAGCGCGGGGGGGAGCAGACCGCCGCCCCGTGCGACGGCGCGGATGGCGGCGAGGGCCTCTTCCGGCGGGGAGTCTTTGAGGACATAGCCTCGCGCACCGGCTTTGATAGCGGCGAACACTTTGTCGTCATCGCCGTAGATCGTCAGGATCACGATATGGGTGTCGGGAAGCTCTTTGCGGAGCGTGTCCGTGACCTCAATCCCGCTGACCTTGGGCATCCCAATATCGGTGAGAAGCACATCGGGTTTCTGGGCGCGGCAGACCGAGAGCGCCCGCTCGCCATCGGAGGCGGTGCCGACAACTTGGATGTCATCCTCCAGTGCCAGCATCTGTGCCAGGCTCTCGCGCATCATCGCCTGGTCTTCTGCAATCACAAGCCGTATTTTTTCCATGGTTTTCCTTCACAGTGCCTCGGTTCGATACGAGTGGGCGACTAGTGCAACATACTCCGAAAGTCCCGCGTCGGCAAGGTCGTAGTTCACGGCGGTGCGCAGTGCCACCAAGGCATCCCCGACGGACTTTGCCATGCGATCGGCGACATACTGTGGGTAGGGCTCGCGAATCTCGGGGCTGATGACCTGGGCTTTGAGCGTGGCAAAGACTCCGGCGAGGCGTGTGGGATTCTGCGCGACTTCTTTCTTGAGCTCTAGGCGAAACGCGGGGCTCCAGGGCTGGGGTTTGTAGTAGACCGCAAAGAGGCCGTCGGTGCGCACTTGCGAGACGGCTTCGTTCACGGCCTGGCGCACCTCTTCTCGAATGGCATCTGAGGGCGTGAGCTTCTGAATTTCTTTGGCGATCCAGTTGCGCTTGCTCTTTTGCGTCAGCCCCAGCGGCACGGGCTGGGTGTACTCATCGGCGTGGAGAAGAAGCGTCATGGTCGTGCGGTCGTCGAGCTTGAGCTGTCCGCCCAGCCAGGTCTCGCCCAAGTCGCGCGTGCCGTCGTACTTGACCAAGGCGACGATCTCAGGGTTGAACATCGCGGCATGGAGCGCCTCGGCGGTGCGGTAGTGCGCAAAGTTCTCCGCCAGCTCTTGCCTTAAGCCATCATTGCTGATACTCAGCGCGGCATTGAGCGAGATAACCGGGGTGAGATGCGAGCCGTCTAGGAGCACGATAGGGTGGGGGGCATCGCGCAGCAGAGAGAGCTCCAGCGTGGTCATCACGGCGCGGCAGGTGCTCCCCGTGGCATCGCCCTCGTGCTGGAGTGTCTTTTGCCACGCGGCAAACGGTGTCTCACTCCAGAGCCCCGTGCCGCCCAGTCCTTCCACGCCCACGGCGACCGCAAGCGCAGTGTCCATCCCGAGGCCCTTCTCCACCGCTGCGCCACCGTCAATGGCGCAGCAGGCCGGGGCTTCCACGAGAGGAAGATCGTCGGTGTGGAGGATGCGGCTCTCCAGAATCAGCTGGTTGCGCAGCAGCTCCCGGCGGGAGTCCACGCTCTCGAAAAGAGTCCGCACCCCATCGGCGACCTCGGCGGCCTTGCCTAGAATCTGGCGGATGATCTGGTCGGGGAGGTCGGAACCACTATCAAATGACATCAGCTGGATTGTACCCGGCTAGCAAAGCTCGATCACGAGGCGCTGGAGCACGGCTTGGGGGCTGTCGCCGCCGGGGTAGACCCCTTTGAGGGTTAGGTCGGCGTGCAGGAGCTTTTCGAGACGCTCTTCCAGCTCGGGGAGGGTGAAGTTGCGGGCCTGACCGACGTACTTATCGGCCATCCACGACGTGCGCGGGTTACTGATAATAGACGCCGCACCATCAGCAGGAAGCAGGGCGGCGACTTGTGCACTGACCGGCTGGGCATTGCGGCCCGCCATCTTCTTCTCGCCTAAGTACCGAAACTGCATGACCAAGCGGATCTGGCGGGCCAGCAGAACCAAAGTGCGCGGGGCGACGGATTCCGGGCGGTTGCTGCCGCGAAAGAGCATGTTCACATGGGCAAGCGCCTCTTTGGACTTGCGCATCCCCACGGCATCGCAGAGCTTGAAGATCACATCATCGGGGCCGCGTGAGAGAGTTGCCTCCACATCGGCGGCGGAGATGCGCGGGCTGTCTCCGGCGTGGAGGGCCGCTTTCTCTAGCTCCGTGCCAATATGGCGCACATCGTCGGCGGGGAGCTGGGAGAGAAGCGTGAGGGCGTCTTGATCTAGTGTCTTGCCCAAGCGGCGGGCCTCCTGGAGCAAGTGTCCACGGAGATCCTCGACTTTCGGCAGGGCAAAGTCCCGCACCTCCCCGAGTTTTTTGACCGCATTGGCAAGCTCCGTACTCACCGTCGTGCCGCGCTTGGTCTTTCCGTCTTCGACAATGGGAGAGCCCGTGTGCAGGACCAAGAGCCCACTCGGGGGAATACGGTCCAGGCCGCCGGCGAGGCGCTTCTGGTCTTCGGCATCGAGCTGCTGGGTGTCGCGGAGCACCACGACTTTCTTGCCGCTACCAAAGGGAACGGTTCCGACAGCCCCCAGCACCTGATCTGCCTTGACGTGCGAGCCATCGAGGGTCTCCGCATCGAAGTCGGCGAAGTCTGGGTCGGCCTGCTTCAGAAAAAGTAGCGCCTCGGCGTGCTTCCGATCCGACTCCATCCCGGTCAGTAAGATCACTCTTGGAGGGCCTTCAGGGCGCTCCTGGGCCTTAGGCTTAGTGGCGGCAGCTCGTGCCATCTAGTGTTTTCTCTCTTTCAGGTTCGTATTGAGCTCGCGCAGGGCCTCTTGTGCAAGGCTCACATCCTTTTCTTGGAGTGCCTGCTGGGCAAAAAGGGCACGCTCGCTGAGCTTGGCAAGCCGCTCGTAGTGTTTTCCCACGCTGCTACCAAGTCGTTTCTGGACAAGCTGGGTGTGCTCCCCGATCGTCATCGTGCTCTCTCGCATGGCGCCGTGGCGCTTGAGCTGGTGCAGAGCGCTACGGTAGGTTGCCAGAACACGTCGCGCAAAGATCTCTTCCGGCGAGGTCTGGCTTTGCCCTGGACGAACACCGCGCCGCCGCTGGTAGAGTTCGTTGCCGCCCACCGCGAGTAGCCCAAGTACGGCAATGCCTGCCAGCGCAAGGGGGCCAGGGGAGATGTTCGCAGTCTTGGCCTTAGTGCTGGGAGGACTTGCCACGGGGATCGAGGTCGCTTCTGCGGTGAGGGCCGTGGCATCAAAGGGAATCCAGCCGTAGCCAGTAAAAAACACTTCGCACCAGGCGTGGCGATTGCGCTCTCGAAGGTGGTAGGAAGACGGATGATCGGGGTCTACTTCCCCAGCATTGAAGCCCGTCGCAATGCGTGCCGGGATGCCTGCCGCGCGGCAGAGCATCGTCACCGATGTCGCGTAGAGGTCACAGTAGCCGACCTTGGACTCATTGAGAAACCACTCCGCCGGGTTCCGTCCCAGAGGGCACGCGGGGGCATCTAGTGAGTAGATACACCGGTTCGCCACAAACTGTCGGATGGCCTCCGCTTGGTCAAAGGGGCCTTTGGTCGCTCCAATCGCCGTGCGTGCCAGCTCGTCTAAGAGAGTGGGATTTGGGTCTTGGAGATACCGATCCTGGATCTCCTTGGGATAGCGACGTGAGGAGTTATTCAGCTCCTGCGATGTCGCAATGGAGACATCACAGGTCAGGGAGTATGCCGTGAGCGGGGGAGCCATGTCAAGCTGGTTACGGATCATTCCCAGAGTGCCATCTACCCGGCGAATGATCGTGGGCAGGTCGGTGCGAAGCTCCCGTGGCTCGGCGATATGGCACAGGCCGCGTAGGGAGACTAGTGGCTCGACCATGACCTGAACCGGCTCCGTTTTTGCTCGTGAACCTTCCACACCGGGTGAGAAGGTGAAGAGGCTCTGGCTACTGGCCCTACTCTGGGGAGCAAGTGCCTCCCCATCAAGATCCGCGGCGTAGGGAACCCAGAGGTTGCCTTGGAGCGTTGCGAAGGTGCTAATGCGCCAGTAGTAGGGACGTGAGACCTTGACCCGGTAGAGCAGGGTATCGTCATCGGTGACCGGCCCCAGTCCGACGGCAAACTCCCGTGCACTCTCAAAGTTTCGTAGCTGCTTGGCTCCCTGGAGGCGCTTCTGCTCGTGAGAGACTTTCAAGCGCTCCAGCACCCGCTCCAGAGACATATTGCGCCCGATCATCTGAAGCGGAATCGCGACTACGCAGCCCAGAACAAAGGTCAGGAGCCACAGCAGCGCCGCCGTCCGCACTTGGAGCAGAAGCAGGGAGCCTGAGGTGACCTGTCGCCGCCCGATAGCCCCTGCCTGCGCCAGCGTGTGGTGGTGCACCAGCAGAAAGAGCGCACAGAGCAAGTAGGCCCCAAAGCAGACAATCGTGATGACGTTCAGGTTGATCGTGGCGGCAAGTCCGGACATGGCCATAGACCAGACACACGAAAAAAGCGTCGCAGAGTCGGTAAGCCAGAAGAATATCGCGAGGGTAGCCGTAAAGGTCAGAGCCATGATCAGGCTGGTGTCGGCACTCGTGAGAGCGAAGTCTAGGGGGAGCACATTTCGAAAGCGCAGCACAAGGAACTGAACCACGAAAAATGTTGCTATCATCCCAATCGCACCCGGAAGTAAGAGTGCGCTGCCTCCTTCTCTGCGCTGAACGGCACGGGCGGTGAAGAGCCCGACCACCCCCAACAATACCAAGAACATTGTGTAGCCGATACTGATGATCGGAGAGGCAAGGGCGTAAAGAGCAAGGCTCTGCCCCAGAAGGGCGGCAAGCTGGAGTGGCAGCGAGCCCTCCTGAGTTTTCGGGGCTAGCTCGGAACTAGCGACTTTCACGGAGGATTGGCTCAAGGTGTTTGCCTCCTTCTTCCCAAGGGGAGTGTTTCTTCTCGATGCGCTTCAGGAAGGTGGGAGGGACACCTGGCAGGCGTGTGGCCCGTCCTCCAAAGCTCAAGGGATCGAAGTAGTAGACTTCGAGGCTATCGCCTAGGCTCAGGCGGCGGGTGAGCCACGCATCAAGGGCGGGATCCCCGGCTGCTGTTAGCACCACGAGGCGCGTGCCCGGACGAAACTGCTGCGCACTCAGGGTCGCCGCCAAGGACACGTCTGCGGTGGCCTGTGCGCGTGCAAGCTGGTCAAAGAGACGATAGCGGGCGGCCTCTGGGTCACTGGAGCGGGCATCAAGGGTGGCCTTGCCGGTTTGGGTAAAGAGCATCACGCCCCCGCCACGGGTCGCTGTTCGATCTGCGAGGGTGGCGGCGATCTTCACGGCGTACTCTAGGGTGGACTCGCGCCCACTCCCGACATGGGTTTCTTTTGTGAGATCCAGCGCGATCACCAGGTCTTGCTCAAAGGCTTTCTCAAACTCCACGACGGCGAGCCGACCGGTGCGCGCGGTCGTACGCCAGTGGACACGCCTTAAAGAGTCGCCGGGGTGGTACTCGCGGACGCCGTGAAACTCTAGGCCATCGCCGCGCTGCGCCTTGCCCTCGCGCTCCCGCACCCCGAAGCGCCCCTCGCCGCCGGACTGTGCCACCCGAACCGTGAGAGGCGAGGGATGCACCACGACCTCCGTGGTCGGTGCAAGGTCGGCGGAGAACGAGAAGAGCCCTAGAGGATCGGTAGTCTCGACACGCGTGGGTCCCAGTGTGTGCACCCCACGCAGAAGGGGCTCTACGGTATACGTCAGAGTGCCCGTGTAGCCGTCCCAGGACTCTGGCTTGCGCCGAAGTGGCTCATCGGTGCGCGGGAGGGAGGGCGGAAGTACCTCGTCTACTTCGAGAGTCGTGGCGGGAAATCGTCCCTGGGCCGAGAGCTCCAACGTAACACGGAGGGGCTTGCCCTCGATAGCGCTACTAACGTGTCGGCGCTGGCCCGAGTAGCTGGTAGGGGCCAGTGCGACAATTCCATACGCAATGGGCTGGATCAGCGCGGCCATCACGGCCATGAAGTAGAGATACTGAATGTCCAGCAAAAGCGCGACCGTAAAGAGAAAAATAAACGCGACGGTGATCACAAAGGCTTTAATGCTACTGGTGCTGGTCTTTCGTCCCACGGTTCTCATTGTACCTGTATCGCTCCACCAATGCCCGAGAGTTTGGAAATACCGTAGCAAATTCTCAGTCTTTGTTATTCTCTGCAGTTGGGTTGAGCAAGAGACTAAGATGACGAAGCGGGGCCGGTTCATCGTAGTTATTGGAATTTGAAGGTGCTTTGACTTTCAGAATCGTCGCAAGGATCTCTTGTGCCTTGTCCCCACGCTTGTGAACTTCCATAGCCAGAAAGGGCTGACTCCGGTGCGTGATGCTGTCCTCTGCCAGGAGCCATGCGATCAGCTCATCCGTGGGGATGTGTGTCAGAAAGTCTTCGAGGAGGAGCCCTACTTGTAGGTACGTTCCGGGGCTACGAAAGGCACTCCAGTGTGCGGAAAATGTCTGGAAAATCGCAAAATCGTGCCAGTGCCTGAGGGCTTGTAGGAGCTGGAGTCGGAGAGATTCGATCTCTTCCTGGGCAAGGGCCTTGAGAAAGACAGCGCGTGTCGCCGGGTCTTCTTCATGGGAGAGGGCTTTAATCAGCGCAGCCCGCACCGTGGGAGCTTTCTCAGAAAGTAGTGCCGTGCGCCAGAGAGCAGGCTCCGAGCCGTCGCCGAGCCTTATGAGCTGCTGAACCAGCAAGAGGCGAACCTCCGGCGCAGTCTCTGTTATCCAGAGATTTCGGAGGTGGGGGACTATCGCCCGACCTACTTCGAGTATGGTGTTGTAGATTACGAGCATGCGCTTTTGGGGATCGGCCTGGTAGGCCAGGGTGGCATAGAGTGCCCCAAGAGAGTCACTTTCCCCAACGGGCAAGTCGGTTTCTACCACGCTTAGCCGCACGAGATGGTCGTCGTCATGGGCGTAGATCTCGCGGAGCTGGAAGTGTGCCTCTAGGTCGGCGAGCTGCTCTAGGGCTTTCACTGCAACAATCCGCACCATACCCGAGTCGTCCTGTCCCAGTCGTTCCAGAGCCTGATGCGACTCTGGCCCTCCAAGCTCTCCGAAGGCTTTCGCCATCGCCGCTCGCACCCAGCCCTCTGTCTCATGGGGAAGCCAGGCAAAAAGCGCCACGGCATCGGTGCTACTGTGCACTAGCTCGCGTCGTATTTGCCATTTCGGCGTTGCTTTGAGTTGTTCGTAAAGTCCCACCGAAACGGCTCCTTTCGCCTGAGCCTTTAGGATACCTTAGGCGCAAGTAGCGCTCTACAAACAAAGCGACGCGGTACCAAGAATGATCGTATGAAACGTCTTGCCTACCGCGCCGCCCTCGTTCTCTGTTTCACCGTGCCCGTAGAACTGGTCGCCCTTCAAGCCCGGCAAGAGCGCATCGAGCACAAGTATCAGTATGACGAGTGCCAGCATATTTTGCATCAGCTTGATAGTGCCAAAGAGCAGCGTCTCATGGATGGGCGAACCCCGAGGGGCTACAAACCAAAGTGGGGCGATATGCAACAGTACATCCGATGGAAACACTGGCCGCTTCTCTGTCCGTCAGGTGGATTCTATACTCTCGGTGATCCCGGTGTTGCGCCTTCGTGCTCGGTTCATGGAGCAATGCTTGAGCACTGTCATGGGGCACCGTAAAACGGGTAAAATATCCGCATGAAGAAGAATGCACCGGTGAACCGCCTGAACGGTTCCCTTCCCAAAGTTGGGATTCGTCCCACGATTGATGGCCGCTACGGCGGGGTCCGTGAGAGTCTGGAAGATCAGACCATGGGCATGGCGCAGCGCACGGCGGCGCTGATTGTTGCCAATATCAAGCATGCTTGTGGCCTGCCCGTTGAAGTGGTTATCGCGGACACGTGCATTGGCGGCGCGGCGGAGGCGGCGGCGTGTGCGGAGAAGTTTGCACGCGAGGGCGTGGGCGTGGTGCTGACCGTGACCCCGTGCTGGTGCTACGGTGCGGAGACGATGAGCCTGGACGCCTCGATTCCCACGGCGGTCTGGGGCTTCAATGGCACGGAGCGGCCTGGCGCGGTCTATCTGGCCGCCGTGCTGTCGGGGCACACGCAGAAGGGGATTCCGGCGTTTGGCATCTACGGCCATGAGGTGCAGGACAGCACGGACACGAGTATTCCCGCCGATGTTGCGGAGAAGATCCTGCGCTTTGTGAAGTCTGGGCTTGCGGTGGCGACCATGAAGGGGACGAGCTATCTGGCGATGGGCGGCGTCTCGATGGGAATCGCGGGCTCGATCGTGGACTGCGACTTCTTTGAGAGCTTCCTGGGGATGCGCCCCGAGTTTCTGGACATGACCGAGTTCGTGCG
>NZ_CBAYMC010000101.1:0-14666 GCF_964826245.1 Armatimonas sp.
AAGCGCGGATGGAAAAGAGAAACCCCGGCACGCCTCTTGACCTGGAGTGGGTCGCCGCCACGCAAGTGAACCGCCCCGCCGTCGAGCGGCGTGTGGCCAGCCTTCCGGGCCGTCGTAGCGTTAAAAAAGACTGGCAGGCCGCCTGGCTCCTGCGGGCGATCACCTGCATGGACCTCACCACACTCTCCGGCGACGACACGCCCAGCAATGTGCGACGACTTTGCGCCAAGGCCCGCCAGCCCGTGCGGCAGGATATTCTCGATGCGCTGGAGATGCCCAAGCTCACCGTCGGTGCCGTCTGTGTCTACCACGACATGATCGCTCCCGCCGTGGACGCGCTCGCGGGCTCCGGTATCCCCGTCGCCGCCGTCTCCACCGGCTTCCCCGCCGGGCTCTCCCCGTTTCACCTGCGCCTCGCCGAGATCCGCGAGTCCGTGAAAGCGGGAGCGCAAGAGATAGACATCGTCCTCTCGCGCCGCAAAGTCCTGCTCGGCGACTGGCAAGGCGTCTACGAAGAAGTACAAGCCTTCCGCGAAGCCTGCGGCGACGCCCACCTCAAGACCATTCTTGCCACGGGCGAGCTTGGGACGCTCACCAATGTCGCGAGGGCGAGCCTGGTCTGCATGATGGCGGGCGCGGACTTCATCAAGACCAGCACCGGCAAAGAGCCCACCAACGCGACCCTGGGCAACAGCCTCATCATGGCCCGCCAGATCCGAGACTTCCACGAGCGCACCGGCCATGTTGTCGGCTTCAAGCCCGCCGGAGGAATCCGCACCGCCAAACAGTCTCTTGATGGCCTGATCCTCATGAAAGAAGAGCTCGGCGTGGAGTGGACCAAACCCAACCGCTACCGAATCGGCGCCTCCTCGCTCCTCTCCGACATCGAACGCCAATTGGAACACCATATTACCGGCCGCTACGCCGCCTACAACCGCCACCCGATGGGATGAGAACGGGCGCATAAATGGGCCCGCTGTTGCGGCAAGACCCATGAATGGGCCTGGGGAGTTTTATGAAATGGCAAAGTCAGATCGTGGGTTAGCGATAGTTTTTTTGGTGTGATCGTTGCCAGAAAATCGTAGAAGATAATAACAATCATCATCATGATGAGCAGTGCGGCGGATGCCAGATGTACGACCAAATCGACAGTGACTTCGGATTTTGCACAAACCGGAAGTCTGTATTTCTCGGACGTCGAATGTTTGAACACGACACTTGTAGCCAGCATATTTACGGCGAATGGGCCTGAGCGGGCTTTAGCCTGCTTGCCGCAACAGCGGGCCGCTTTAGCCGCCCGCTGACAACGGCGCACCGCCACCCGATGGCGTAAAGTATTGCCATGCGCATTACCATCGAACTAACCAGGGTGTGGTAGAGGCAACAACAGATGGGTATACTCAGGGCGATATGACCGATAGTGATGTTCTTCAGATTTTCCGTGAGAGCGGTGCACTGCTCACCGGGCACTTTGTGCTTACCAGTGGCCGCCACTCCGACACGTACTTTGAGAAGTTCCATGTCCTGCGCTACCCGCAGCATGTGGAAACGCTGTGTCAAGTGCTCGCGGAGCGCTGCGCCGCAACCAAGCCCGATGTGGTGCTTGGCCCTACCACGCTGGGAATCTTACTCGCCTATGAAGTGGCCAAGCAGCTGGGGGTGACCGCGGCTTATGGTGAGAAGGGCGAGGGTGGCAAGCGCATGCTCCGCCGCCCGGAGCATTTAGTGGCAGGCCAGCGCGTGTTAGTGGTGGATGATGTACTCACCACCGGCGGCTCGATCCGAGAGTGTATGGAGCTGGTAGAGAGCGTGGGGGCGACTCTCTGTGGCGTAGGCGTGGTCGTGGATCGCAGCGGTGGCAAGCTAGACTTTGGCGCACCGCTGGCCGCGACTCTCTCCATCAATGCCGTCAGCTACGCCGAAGACGAGCTACCCGCGGAGCTCGCTGCCGTTCCCATTACGCGTCCCGGCTCAACCGGCAAGAAGTAAGCCGCCCCCCTAGCCCCCGCCGGGTACCCTCTGGGTGGGGGGAATCACTGGTAGCTCTTCCTGGACGTTCACGGGCCGCCGCTGCGCGATGGAGCGGCGCAGGGCGGCCTCGAACTGGAGCTCCTCTAGCCCGGCAAGGCCCGAAATGGGCGGTGGGGTTGCCTGGCGAATTGAATCCAGATAGGCCGCCAGTGACTTCTCAAACGACACCCGGTACTGGTCCCAGCGCGAGTGGTTCCCCATCAGCCCGTAAGTCTCTTTGTAGCGCGTCGCGTGGTCGTAGATCTCCAGCGGCCCATCGAGATCGGAGAAGTGCAGGCTCCCACGCTCGAAGCTAAAGTGCAGCTCGTAGAGCGAGTGGTCAAACTTGGTGCCACTGGTGCCTAGAATGGTGCCCGTCGCGCCGCTCTCCAGCCGAAACGCTCCACTGACATCCACTGCGCCCTGGTACTCCGCTGTCCCGGCAAGCGCCGTGATTTCGATAGCCCGCCCGCCGAAGAGATTGAGCAGGTCAATACAGTGGCTCCAGCAGGCGTAGTTCACGAGAAGCGTGGCCTGGGTCAGCCTGCCAAAATCGCGCTCTGCCAGGATCTTCTGCGCCCGCTGTGTCTGCTCAAAGAAGCGGTAGTTAAAGACCATCGCGGTCGCATGGCCCTGCGCTTCGGCGCGTTGTAGCAGCGAGCGTGCGAGCAGAAAGTCGTCCTCGCTGACATTGGCTTGGCCGTTTTTGGCAACCAGTGGCTTCTCAAAAAAGAGGCGCTTGGGCTTGCCTGCCAAGAGCGCCTCAATCGCCTCAGCACGCTGTGTCTCGTGGGTGAGCACCAACACGGCATCAGGCTCGTCGGCGAGTAAGGCTTCGATAGAGGCAAAAGCTTGGCCACCAAAGTCGCGGGCGCAGGCTTCGGCTTTCTCAAGCGTGCGCGAGAAGTAGCTGAGCGTCACATCGGGCTGCTTGCTCAAATACGGAAGATAGTTATTGCGGGCGACCTTGCCCGTGCCCACAATGGCAATCTTAAGAGACATGGGAAAACTTTACCATAAAAAATAATAGTAACAACTGGAACTATTCTGATTCGATACTTGTATTCTTGTGCGGAGGTAGATTTTACAATGCCATTTTTTCAGCTAGACCCCACGGGCACTTGGACCGTGGATGCCGCACACAGCGAGATTGGGTTCGCCGTGCGCCACCTGGGCGCGGGCAAGACCCGTGGAAAGTTCACGGACTTCACGGGAACTGTCATCGCCGATCCCAAGAACCTCGCCAAGTCGTCGGTGAGCTTTACGGTGCAGGCTAAGAGTGTGGACACCGCCAACGAGGCCCGTGACAAGCACCTGCGCAGCGGGGATTTCTTTGATGTCGAGAAGTTCCCCACCCTGAGCTTTGTCAGCACCAAGGTCGAGAAGGCAGGCGCGGACTACAAGGCCACCGGCAAGCTCACCATCCACGGCGTCACCAAGGTCATCAGCTTCCCCTTCACCGTCTCCAAGCCCGTCAAGGGCATGCAGAAAGAGACCCGCGCGGGGGTCGAGGCACGCTTTGCGATCAACCGCAAGGACTTTGGCCTTAGCTGGAACGCACTGGTCGAGGGCACGCAAGTGGTCGGCGAGCAGGTTGAGATCAGCCTCGATCTCGAAGGCGTCAAGAAGTAGCGCTCCCGCCCCGTGAACGGGGCGTGTCGTAGCGTTTCACACTGGAAAGCCCGTGCCAGGCTACCGAATCTAATAGCCCGGCACGGGCTTTGCGGCTGAGGAACGAAGCCACTGGAGACGCCTGATTTTATGGGGCGGCTCAGAGGCGAGGCGACACGCGATACAATAGAGGTCTATGTCTGTTCCTCAGGATCGTATCCGAAACTTTTGTATCATCGCTCACGTGGACCACGGCAAGTCCACGCTCGCCGACCGGCTGCTGGAGTTTACCGGCACTGTCAATAAGCGCGACATGCAGGCGCAGCTTCTCGACCAGATGGATATCGAGCGCGAGCGCGGCATCACGATCAAGATGGCTGCTGTGCGCATGGCCTACACCGCCAAAGATGGGCTGGAGTACGAGCTCAATCTGATCGATACGCCCGGCCACGTGGACTTTACCTACGAAGTGTCACGGTCTCTCAATGCCTGTGAAGGTGCGCTATTAGTGGTGGATGCCGCGCAGGGTGTCGAGGCGCAGACCCTGGCCAATGCGAACCTGGCGATGAGTGCGAACCTAGAGATCATCCCGGTCATCAATAAGATTGACCTGCCCGCCGCCGACCCAGATCGCGTGGCAGAGGAGATCGAGAACCTCCTGATGATTGACGCCACGGAGGCGATTCCGTGCAGCGCCAAAGAGGGAATCGGGATCGAGGAGATCTTGGAGGCCGTGGTGCAGAAAGTGCCACCGCCGACGGGTGATCCTGAGAAGCCGCTACGTGCGCTGGTCTTTGACAGCCACTACGACGGCTACTTAGGCGTGGTGGCCTACGTTCGTATCGTGGACGGCACCCTCAAGGCGGGTGACAAGGTGCACTTTATCGCCACCAACAAGGAGTTCCCGGTCAGCGAAGTGGGGACATTTGCACCGCGCATGAAACCTGCCGAGCTACTACGCGCCGGGGGCACAGGCTATTTTCACGCAGCGATCAAGTCCGTCACCGATGCCCGCGTCGGCGACACGATCACGGTCGCCGGGCGTGAGGGCAAGGGAGTCGAGGCGCTTCCAGGCTACCGTCCCGCCAAGCCGATGGTCTTCTGTGGCCTCTACCCGATGGACTCCAACGACTTCCCCAATCTCCGAGAAGCACTCGCCAAGATGCAGCTCAACGACGCGGCACTCAGCTTTGAGGCCGAGAGTAGCGCCGCGATGGGCTTTGGCTTCCGCTGTGGCTTTCTGGGGCTTCTGCACATGGAGATTGTCCAAGAGCGGCTAGAGCGCGAGTTCAATCTCTCCCTGCTCTGCACCGCCCCGAGCGTCATCTACCATGTCTACAAGACCGATGGCACCATGCAGGTCATTGACAATCCCGCCAACTGGCCCGAGACCACCAGCATCGAGCGCATTGAGGAGCCGTATGTCGAGGCGATGGTGATTGTCCCCACCGACTACGTGGGAGCCGTGATGGACATGGGCCGTGACCGGCGTGGGATCATGGGGACGATGGAGTATCCTGCTCCAAATCGCGTGATGATGCACTACAAGCTCCCCCTCGCCGAGATCATCATGGACTTCTTCGATCAGCTCAAGAGCCGCACGAAAGGCTACGCCAGCTTCGACTACGAGCTCTCCGACTACGGTGTCAGCAACTTAGTAAAAGTAGATGTCCAGGTCAACTCCGAGCCCGTGGACGCGCTGAGCTTTATCGCCCACCGCGACAAAGCCTATCCGCGCGGTAAGCTACTGGTCGAGAAGCTCAAAGAAATTCTCCCACGTCAGATGTTTGAGATCAAGCTCCAGGCCGCGATTGGGGGCAAGATCATCGCCGCAGAGCGCGTCTCCGCGATGCGTAAGAACGTCATTGCCAAGTGCTACGGCGGCGATATCTCCCGAAAGCGCAAGCTACTCGAAAAGCAAAAAGAGGGCAAGAAACGCATGAAGCAGTTCGGCAATGTCGAGATTCCGCAAGAGGCGTTCATGTCCGTGCTCAAGCTGGGAGATTAGTCGTGATAGTGGGCCACTAAGATGGCCCGGCTTTTTGTGCTGTGCTTGATCGTCGGTGGTGTGCTGTTGTGGTTGGGGATGCGGCGCTTCAAGACATCGCAACAGCAGGGTGTGCTCTTGATCTTGGTTGGGGTGCTGCTCAATGTCTGGTGGCTGGCATTTTTGGTAATGGACAGTTTAAAAACAGGTGCCCGGTGGCGCGAACGCAAGGACAAATGAGATAAGTCTGATCGCCCTTATTACGCTTCTAGTAGGAGCGGGACTTTTTGTGGCGGCATTTCGGCGCTTCAAGCAAGCTCCTGCGCAAGCGATGGGAATGATCCTCGGGGCGCTTCTGATCAGCTCCTAGTGGATCGCGATTGCCGAGATGGCCTTCTACAAATTTGTCATTCTCAAGCAAGACACGTAATAAACCCGCCGGTTGAAATCGGCGTCTAGAGGCGCAAGCGCCAAAAAGCCCGGCCCGGGCTACCGAATTTAGTCGCGGAGCGACTTTGTGGCCGAAGGCCCTCAGACGCCGATTTCAACCGGCGGATACATAAGCGGTTACAATAGAGCATGGATGCTTTTTTGACGACGCCGGATAAGAAGAACTTGCTGACGAAGCTGCCGCCCTTGCGCTGGGAGGGCGGCGGGGTGGGGTTGCCTGAGATCTTGGTGGAGAGCGAGCACAAGCTCCAGCCGTTTCTCGGGGTAGGAGCCGCGCTCAAGGCGCTCTTTAACAGCAAGACGGGCAATGGCTTTGCGGTGCTGCGCCTCTGCATCGGGGCTTCGGACTTCAACCACGACGGCAGCTACACCTCCTGCGACACGCCCGACCCGACTCTGGCGGCGTTCTCCATAGAGCGGGAGCTGCGCTTTCTGATTCCCCTGCTCAAGGAGATCAAGAAAATCCAGCCCAAATTAACCCTGATCGCCTCGCCGTGAAGCGCCCCCGCGTGGATGAAAACCAGCACCTACGCACAGTATCTCGTCAAGTACCTTAAGGCCATGGCAGCCGAGGGGATCTCTATCGCCTACCTCACACCCCAGAACGAGCTGCGCCACGAGAGCGACAAGTATCCCACCCTGCGCTAGAAAACGTAGGTAAAATGCTCAAATGAAACCAGGACTACCCAGAATATTACTCCTTGCTCTACTGGCAGGCTGTACCAGATCCAATACGTTATCGGGGCCGCCTCTCTACTTCCGGGATGTGACTGCCCTATCCGGGCTTGACTACCGCTGGACTCCCCCCCAAAAATCGCCTCTGAACTTGCGTGAGACCCTAGGCAATGGGGCAGCATTTTTCGACATGGACCGTGATGGAAACTTGGATATCCTTCTGGTGGGTAACCCTTGCAAGCTCTTTCGTGGTGATGGGAAGGGCAAGTTTACGCCAGCCGACTTCCCGACGCATACGGGGGAGCTCTCCGGAGCTGCCGTGGGCGACTACGACCACGACGGGTATCCCGATCTCTACCTCACGGCTTTTGCGGGAGGTGCCTTGCTCCACAACGAGAATGGTACGGGGTTTACGAATGTCAGCGCCCGCTCAGGGGTGACGCCTCAGCCTTGGGGGACAGCGGCAACCTGGGTGGAGACGGCTCCCGGCTCGGGGCGGCTGGATCTCTTCGTGGCAAACTATGTTGATTTCTCCCCAGAGCGTGGTGCGCGCCTGCTCTGCGATACCCGGGATGGGCAGGGAAAGATCGTACTGGCCGCTTGTGGCCCACGTGAGTACCCCCCTCTCCCCGCCGCGTTTTTCCAGAACCAGGGAAGGGGACGCTTTACCGACTCTTCCGTGAGCCATCAGGTAAAGTCTCAGACACGGGGGCGAGGGCTAGGAGTGGCAGCGGCAGATTTCAGTGGCTCAGGTAAGCAAGCGATTGCTTTTGCCAACGATGAGTCTCCTGGCGATCTACTGGTTTCCACGGGAAGCAGCTTTGTCAACCAAGCCGATGCTCTCGGGCTTGCTTACGACTCCAATGCACGACTTCATGCCGGGATGGGCCTAGACTGGGGCGATTATAATAACGATGGCTGGCTAGATCTGGTAGTCACTACGTTCCGCAATGAGCCCAACTCGCTCTACCAAAGCGAGCAAGGTAAGTTTTTTAAGGATCTGAGCTACATCGCGGGGCTAGGGGCGAGCACGGAGCCTTATGTGGCATTTGGCTGTCGGTTCTTCGATTTTGACAACGATGGCTGGCTAGATCTGGCCTTCACCAACGGCCATATCCAGGACAATGTCCAAAAGCTTGATGCGAACACGACCTACCAACAGCCTAGCCAGCTCTTTCACAATCAGAGCGGCCGCTTCTCAGAAATTAGCCAGAGGGCTGGCCCTGCCTTTACCAAGCCCATCCTGGGACGTGGTCTCGCCACAGGTGACTATGACAATGATGGAGCCATCGATTTGCTTCTCGTCGACTCACAGGCAACCCCACTCCTGCTCCATAATGAGGCACCAAAGCGAGGACACTGGCTCGGGCTGGCTCTCGAAGGAACCAAGAGCAATACAGCTGGCTACGGTGCGGTCGTGACAGTAACTCTCCCCGGTGGGAAGACCATAGTGCGCCACTGTCACGCCGATGGCTCCTACCTCTCCAGCTCGGACCCTCGGGTGCATTTTGGGCTTGGGAGCGCCTCGGCGGTGGAGAAGCTGGTGATCCGCTGGCCCTCAGGTACTGTGCAGACGGTTGCTCGGCCCCTTGTGGATCGCTACTTGCCCGTGCGTGAGCCGAGCTGACGTTTTAGCTCGGCCTGCTCCAGCGTCGCCCGTGCCAGCTCACCATTGGCCAAGCACCAGCGGATCAGCTCTTGGCGCCGGGCGGTATTCTCTGGCTGCATCGCTACCCGGCTCACCAGACGATCCCGCATCTCGCGGTGTTCCTGGAGCTTACGATGTACGTTAATCATGGCCTCGCCACGCTCTTTTTGCCCACGCCGCACCAGCACTTGCCCCAGCTGAACCCGCAGGCCCTCTAGCTCGGGGGCACGTGCCAGCGCGGTGCTAAGAGCCTGCTCTGCCCCCGCATCATCGCCGCGTGCCACCCGTAAGTTTCCTAGTAGAAAGAGCGCACCTGGGTCATCGGGCGAGGCTTGCAGGCACTTCGTGAGCCACGTCTCCATCTCAGAGTAGCGCTCCTGGGTGTTGCCAATCCCCCGCCGTGCCTCCTCCCAGGCGATCTGGGCTCTCTGGAGCAAGCCCGGTGGAGCATTGGGGGCGAAGCGATCTGCCTCGACCAGAAGTGCTCGGGCTTCGCCGTAGCGTTGCTGGCGGATAAGATTGCTGGCGAGCTCTCCCATAATCCCAGGGTTCTGTGGCTCAAGTGAGAGTGCCTCACGACGCTCCGCCTCGCCCTCACGCTGGTGTAGCTCACGCTCTAAAAACCGTGCCAGAGCGAGATGCACCTGCACCGCATTGGGGGCAAGGTCACGTGCAGCACGAAGATGCTCTCCGGCAGGCTGTGAGTAGCCCAAGTCTTGTTCAAGCTGGCCCAGATGTAGCAGTGCGGTGGCGGACTTTGGGTTCAGGGTCACCGCCTGCCGAGAGAGTCGAAGTGCCCCCTCGAGCACTCCAAGCCGGTAGTAGAAGCCCGCTAACAGATCGCTCAAGTCCGAGGAGCTTAGGGCCTTAGGTTCAAGTGCCTTGGCAAGCCCCTGCGCCTTGAGGGTCTGTCCTGCCTGAAAAGCCGCCTGAAGCTCCTGAATCTTTGGAGTGAGCTCCGCAGGCATGTCCCCCGTGTACAGCAGCTCTGTTGCCATTCGGGGAGCGGGTGAGGGAGAAGAGGGCTTCGTGGCAGGCGGTGCAACAGAGCAACCTACAAGTACCAGGAGAAAGCTTACCCGAAGTCGTAACATGGTGCGTGCATCCTACAGGAGAGGGATTTATCTGTCAAGCTAGCGCGGCCATACACGGTGACAATAAAGCCGTGCAACAACCGTATGCAAACGCCCACCACAAAGCAGCTCATCAACGCCATCAAGAAAGACGACAGAGCGGCAGTAACACGGCTTTTGGAGCAAGAAGGGGGCAAATGTCAACGGGCGAGGGCTTTCTGACGGAACAGCGCTCCTTGAGGCGAACGGCGGAGGAGCTTTTTGCGTTTCCCAGCGACTGGCACTACGAGCTTGTCCAGGGGAAGCTCAGGAGCTTAAATATGCCCGCTGGTGCAAGTTGGTGCTCGAAACCCGCTCTCCCAACGACCGTACCCGTGAGATCTCGGAGAAAGTGCGGGAGTGGCTGGAGGTGGGCGTACAAATCGTGCTGGAGCTAAACCCTGCCAAGCAAGTTTTGATGGTCTACCGACCCGATGCCGACCCGGAGCTACTGACACGCGAGGCCGTCTTCGACGGCGGCACGACCTTGCCAGGCTTTACACTCTCCCTAACGCAACTCTTCCCCGTCGAGTAGAATAGAGCTACTATGACAGAGAACGCATTTGGTCTGGGCTTCACCGACCGCACGCTCACCGAGCCGGAGGTGGCGCAGATTGTGGCGCAGGCACTGGCTCCGCTGGAGCTTAAAGGCAAGCGCCTCTTGCTGATCATCCCCGATGCCACGCGCACCGCGCCGGTCGGCTGGCTCTTTCGGGAGATCTACGCCCAGACGCATGCCGCCGGAGCGCACCTCGACATCATGATTGCGCTGGGAACGCACCGCGCGATGACGGAAGACGAGATCTGCCAGCGGCTGGAGATCACGCTAGAGCAGCGCCGCGAAACCTACAGCTCAGTGGCATTTTTGAACCACGCCTGGGACGATCCAGACGCACTGGCGTCTCTAGGAACGATCCCCAGCGAGGAGATCGCCACACTCTCGAATGGCCTCTTTGCGATGGACGTGCCGGTGCGCATCAACAAGATCATCTACGACTACGACCGGCTGATGATCCTCGGGCCGGTCTTTCCGCACGAGGTCGTGGGCTTCTCGGGGGGCAATAAGTATCTCTTTCCGGGCATCTCCGGCCCGGAGGTGCTGAACTTTTTCCACTGGCTCGGGGCGGTGATTAGCAACCCGCTGATTATTGGGCACAAGTGGACTCCGGTGCGCAAAGTCGTGGATCGGGCTGCCGCGATGGTGCCGACTCCCCGCACGGCGTTCTGTATGGTGGTCGAGAAGGGAATGCTGGCCGGGCTCTACGCGGGCTCGCCGGAAGCGGCCTGGGACGCGGCTTCCGACCTGAGCGACCAGCTCCATATCACCTACATGCCCCGCGCGTTTCACACGGTTCTTTCCTGCGCCCCGCCCATGTACGACGAGCTCTGGGTGGGGGGAAAGTGCATGTACAAGCTAGAGCCCGTGGTCGCCGATGGGGGCGAGCTGATCATCTACGCCCCCCATATCCACGAGATCTCCGTCACCCACGGCGAGCATATCGAGCGCCTCGGCTACCACGTGAGAGACTATTTTCTTGCCCACTGGGACAAATTCAAAGACGAGCCGTGGGGCACGATGGCCCACTGCGTCCATGTGAAAGGCGTCGGCACCTACGAAAACGGCGTCGAAACCCCGCGGGTAACTGTGACGCTGGCCACCGGCATCCCCGAAGATGTCTGTAAGAAGATCAACCTCGGCTACCGCGACTGGCGCACGATCAATGTCGACGACTACAAAGACCGCGAGGACGAAGGAATTCTCTACGTCCCCAAAGCCGGCGAGATGCTCTACCGGGTCAAGGCAGCGCCTTAAGAAGCTCCTCCCGCTCCTCAGGCGTTCCCAGAATCAGAAGATGAGTCAGGGGCTGTTGAGGCTCTGGTTCGTAGGCCAGAAATAGATTGACATACCGGCCACACTCAGCGAGAGCGTTGCGCACCACCCGATTCGTCACCCGTGAGTGTGCTAGCTCAAGAAGCTGAGCCGTGAAGCTGTCGGTTACATCAGTCATTGGATGGCCACCAATAGAGAACCTTTGTGGCCCTTCTTGGTAGAGAATAGAAATGGGCATTCCATCCAGCATGCCAATTCTTTCTGGCTTCTTGGTGTAGGCTTGCTGAAACTGGCCAACGAGAGCTTTAAATTCCTCTGATGCAAGTGACACCGTCTCCATTGTTCTGGATAGGCGACAGAAGCGCCCCTCGCGCCAAAACTGGCTCTGTAGCGCAACAACCTGAAGCTCACTGGGACTGGCTGTGAGACAGACCTCGGGGTGAAACGACGGCTTGCAGAGCATGCGAATCCCGGTGCTCTCTTCCGCAAGCTCGAACCCAGGAAGCCCCATCACCTGACAGATGTTCTCGTCGGTGTAGTCCTCTGGACTCATAGATTGTTGGAAGAAGTGCATATTCAAATTATAGGCTATCCAATCACAGTCAGATAATCCCGGCCGTAGGGGCCGTTCTCTAGCTCACGAATCAGCACGCTTGGCAGGTCTCGCTTGTACTCGGTAAAGCACGCGGAGCAGCCTAGCGCAATCGCGGCGACGGAGTCGGTGTCTCCCGTGAAGGCAATGGCGGCGCGGAGCAAGTCGGACTGCTTGCGGCAGGCGAGGAGCGCGGTAAGAGCGGCGCGGACGGTGGCGATTCCATGGAGCGGAACCTCGCCGTGCCAGGGCTGGCTCCAAGGCGTTCCGGGGACGTGTTGTTCTAAGAACGCCGCCAGCTCGCTCAGCTTGCCGAGCCGCCTCAGGCCAAAGTGCGCCATCAGTCCCACGGCCTGCGACGAGGCAATCCCGCCCGATGTGTTGTGCGTAATAGCCGCCTGAATCTTCGCGTAGGCTTTGACTTTGGTGATGCTTGGCAAGAGGCCCAGCGGCACGGAGCGCATCGCCGCGCCGTTGCGGTCGCTTTCTGGCTTGAGCTTCTCCAGCAGCTCCGTGCCGTTCTTGCACGACTTCAAGACCCCCTCAAAGCCGCGGGCATAGCCAGGGCGCGGGTCGCGGTGGTAGACAGCGACAAACCTATCGGCGAGGTAGCGCGGCGTAAACGGCTCCCCGAGGCGCACGGCCTCCCAGATCGCCAGCGTCATCTGTGTATCGTCGGTGTAGTGCCCCGGCGTGAACCCAGCCCGCTTGCGGTAGTGCTTGCCGTCGTTTTCACGCTCGACTACCTCGGGGGTCTCAAACTCAAAGCCCGCACCGTAGGCATCTCCGACCGCAATCGAGAGAAGTAGGCGCGGGCTTGTCTTGGCATCGCTCATAATAGTGTCATCATAACACACAACGCGCGATTAGGGAAGTGTATTGCCCGCCGCTCGGTAGATCTCGTACCACTGAGGCCGGGTCAGCGCCACGCCTGAGGCAAGCGCGACTTGCTGCACACGCTCCGGGCTGGTGGTGCCGACAACGGGCTGAATCTTGGCGGGGTGGCGCAGAATCCAAGCAATGGCCATGGTTGTGGGAGTGACGCCAAACTCGCTGGCCATCGCTTCCAGAACCTCGTTGAGCTTGGGGAACTTAGGGTTGCCTAAAAACGTCCCCTCGAAGAAGCCGTACTGGAACGGCGACCACGCCTGAACGGTGATCTTCTTGAGGCGGCAGTAGTCCAAAATTCCACCATCGCGATCAATCGAGCGATCAATCTCCATATTCACATTGAGGCCATGGTCAATCATGCCCGTGTTGGTGATAGAGAACTGGAGCTGGTTAGCTTCGAGCTTCATCGGGAGGCTGGCCTGGAGCAGCTCGATCTGGCTGGGGTTGTGGTTGCTGACTCCAAAGTGGAGCACTTTGCCGCTCTGCTTGAGCGTTTCAAACGCCTCCGCCACTTCTTCCGGCTCGACCAGCGCATCGGGGCGGTGGAGAAGGAGAATATCCAAGTAGTCCGTGTCGAGGCGGGTGAGAATCTTGTCCACGGAAGTCAGAATATGCTCCTTGGAGAAGTCGAAGAAGCCACTCCGGATGCCGCACTTGCTCTGGAGAAGCAGCTCGCTACGCTTCAGACCGAGGCGCTTGATCGACGCCGTAAAGACCTCCTCGCTCTTGCCGCCGCCGTAGATATCGGCATGGTCGTAGAAGTTGATCCCAGCCTCCCAGGAGGTGCGCAGGAGCGTGTCCACCGCGTCGGGAGCCATGCCCGCGATTCGCATACAGCCCAAAGAAATCTCGGAAGCGCTGACAGAGCTGGTTCCGATCATGAGTCGTTTCATCGTCATGGAGCCAGTATACCGGAGTGGTGCGAGCGGCGGGTACAATACCCGCAAATGGCTAAAACACTCGTTCTCCTCGACGGCAACTCGCTGCTTTTCCGGGGCTTTTTTGCGGTGCGCTCGCTCACCAACTCCAAGGGGCTGCCCACCAACGCGCTCTTTGGCTTCACGCAGATGCTGCTAGGCGTGACCGAGAAACATGCGCCCGATCTGATGTTCTGCGCCTGGGACACGCACGAGCCGACGTTTCGCCACGAGCTGTTCACGGAGTACAAGGGGACGCGCCAAGACACGCCCGATGATCTCATTCAGCAGGGACCGTATGCGCGGCGCCTCGCCGATGTCTTTCGGGCGATCTCGCTGGAAGCGCCGGGCTACGAAGCCGACGATATTATCGGGACGCTCGCCACGCAAGGCAAGGCAGCGGGCTACGACGTGCTGATTGTCAGCGGCGACTCGGACATGCTCCAGCTTGTCCAGCCGGGCATTCAAGTTCTCACCACCATTAAGGGCATCACGGACACCGTGCTCTACGATGAGGCTGCGGTTGAGACGCGCTACGGGCTGAAGCCGAGTCAGCTCACAGACTATCGCGCCCTAAAAGGCGACTCTAGCGACAATATCCCCGGCGTCCCCGGCATTGGCGAGAAAACCGCGACAACGCTCTTGCAAGCCTTCCCGACGGTGGAGGAGATCGAGGCGCGGCTGGGTGAAGTGACGCCTGCCCGTATTCAGGAGAAGATTCGGGAGCACTTAGATAAGATGCGCCTCTCCAAAGAGCTGGCGGTGATCCGCAAGGACATTCCCCTCCCCGAGGCAGCCGCGCTCCCGGCTCCCGAAAACTGCCCTGAGTACGCTCCGGACTACGCCGCGATTAAGGTCTTCTTCGATGAGCTGGAGTTCCGCACCCTCGCACGGCGGGTGGAGGCGAAGGCGACGCAACCCTCCTCCGTGAATCCCTCCTCC
>NZ_CBAYMC010000102.1:0-14572 GCF_964826245.1 Armatimonas sp.
TGTGCCCTCGGGAGTCGCCAGCCAACCCTGCACGGGCACCCCATCCGACGAAGGAAACATGACGGAGCGAACCGTCGTGCCCACTGGGGCTTCTCCGCCTGAGAGCAAGACTTTTGGCTCGCCTGTTGCCGAGAACGCCATCAGCTGACGCGGCGTTTGGGAGCTGGAGAAAAGCACCGATGCCACGCCGTCGTTGCTAAGTGTCGCACCAAGCCCACCAAAGTACGTGATCGTGCCTGTGGGATGCTGCAAACGTGTCAGCTTCCCCGCTTCCCAGATTCCCAGCTCGTGCGCGGCATCAAGGCTCCGACAAAGCAAAATGCCCTTGGCGCTCGGCGACCAACACAACGGCACGACCTCACTGGGAAGCGTTTCCTCGGCGAGAAGAAGCTCGGACTCTGCCTGCGCCACATCCCAGAGCATCGGGCGCTTCACGCCAGACTCATCGGTGGTGCAGAGCAGGCGATAGTCACCAGGAATTGGGGAAAAGGCAGTCGTCTCCAAGCTCGTCGCCCCACCGCCCTTCCAGCGTGCCAGCTCGTCACCGCCCGAGTCAAGAGCCAGCAAGTCGTACTGCTGCTTGCCGGTGCGCTCGTTGGTGCAGACCACGCAGACCGCGCCATCGGCGGAGAGGACGGGGCCACGGAGTAGCGCCTTGCCTTCGTGCAGAATCTTAGGAGCGCCTAAACGGCCATCGGCGGCGATATCAACACTGCACAAGTGGTAGCCATCGCTGTCCACAAAGATAAACGCGATGCGATTTCCTGAAGCGCTCAGTGAGACAATTGGCAGCGGAAACGGGGTCAGCGACGACGAATACGGCGCAAAATCTGGTGTCAGGCTCTCTAGCTCGCCCGTTCCATCGTAACGGAAACGAACGTAGTGGCCCTTCTCGTTGCCCTTGGTATCTTTGAAAAAATAAAACCACTCGCCATCGGGTGAGAGCAGGCCAAACCCACTGCCGACGCCCTCGGGCAGAAGCCGCCGCGTCTCGCCCGTCTGTGGGCTCCACGCAAGCGCCCCTCGCTGGCTGTGAAACGCCACGCCCCGCTCAGGCCGATTCGCCGCCACCTGCGGCCACACCACCGATCCCGTCCGCGCAATTTGTTTCCAAAGTTCTGTCTGCTCGTTCATAGCATTCATGATACCTGGCTTACAGATTAGCGTAGTTAGCTAATCTTTGATATACTTAGTCCATGACCGTCAACATGCACGAAGCCAAGACACATCTCTCTCGCCTTGTCGCCGCCGCTCTGGCCGGTGAGGAGGTTATTCTGGCACGAGGAGGCAAAGAGCTGGTTCGTCTCGTCGCACTGGAGAGTCCTACTCTTGTGCGCAAGGCAGGCTGTCATCCTATCGTGGAAGGGCCAGATTTTGTGGAGCGTAGCATGGCTCCGCTCACTGAGGAAGATCTTAAGGACTGGGGGCTATGAGCGGCTATCTCCTCGACACACACACGCTTCTCTGGTTCGATGGTAGCCCTGCGCGGCTGACAAACTCTACCCGGGCACTTCTTGAGACGACAAACGAAATTGTTTATATCTCGGCAATGAGCCTATGGGAGATGGGAATCAAGTATCGGGCAGGAAAGTTTCCCGAAGCGGCAGATATGGTAGAACGCTGGTTTGAGCGCACCGCGCAGCTTCACCTTAAAGAGCTTGCCCTCACGAGCCTGCACGCTCGCGAGGCAGCGCTGCTGGAGTGGGAGCATAAAGACCCGTTTGACCGGGCGCTTGCCGCGCAGTCACGAGTCGAGCACCTCACGCTTGTCACCGCCGATCAGGCTTTCTCTACGCTCTCCTCCCTCAAAACTCTTTGGTGAATGCGGTACACTAGCCCATGCCTAAGTTTCGGATTACGTACCACACAGCGGGCGGTGGCTTTCGCCGCGAGCTGGAAGCCCCCGATGCCGCACAAGCGGAGGCGGCGGCCTGGGCGACACTCGCCGTAGACCCCATTCGCTACGAGAGTGAGCATACCTCGAACCCCAGTGAGAAAATCTCGTTTCTGATTCGTCCTGCCTATGTCGCCGCGATCTCCGTGGAGAACGAGCCCGTTAAAGAAACCGATGGGCGCAAAGCGGGTTTGCTAGGTAGTCGCTGAGATGGCCCAGGAGCTCCCGGAGCGCCACACGCGAACGGGTCTCTTTCGCATCCACACCGACGTCGCCTCGCAGCACCTCAAGCCGCGTCGCAAGGTCTTGGTTTACCTACCACCGGGCTACTACGACAGCCCCGAGCGGCGCTACCCGGTGCTCTACCTCCACGATGGCCAGAACCTCTTTGATGGCAACACCTCGTTTATCCACGGCCAGGAGTGGCGGGTGGACGAGACGGCGGAGCGGCTGATCCGGGCAGGTAAGATCGAGCCGCTGATTATCGTCGGGATCTACAACACGGGCGCAGATCGCCTGCCAGAGTACACCCCGACGCGGGATAAGCGTGGCCGTGGCGGCAGTGGCGAGCTCTACAGCAAGTTCCTGACTGATGAGCTAAAGCCGTTTATGGATCGCACCTACCGCACCCGCACGGATGCCGCCAATACGGCTCTCGGCGGCTCGTCGCTGGGGGGCCTTATCTCGCTCTGGGTCGGCCTCAAGCGCTCCGATGTCTTTGGGAAGCTCGCCCTTCTCTCGCCGTCAGTATGGTGGGATGAGAAGGCGATTCTCAAAGCCATTGCCAAGAAACTGCCCCTCAAGCTCTGGGTAGACATTGGCACCTCCGAGGGGGATAGCGCCCTCCCCGATGCCCGTCTTCTGCGCGATGCACTCAAGGAAAGAGGCTGGAAAGAGGGCACTGACCTCGCCTACCACGAGTTCGAGGGAGCCGGACACAACGAGGCATCGTGGGCAGCCCGCTTCGACCAGGTTCTGCTCTTTCTGTTTCCCCGATAGAGCCATCTCCCCCTACCCCCTCTTCCCCTGTTTGCTCCTTCGTCGCAGGAAGAGGGGCACCAAAAAGCCTCTCTTCCCGGTGAGGAACGAGCCATCAGGGGAAGAGAGGTGGCGAGCCCTAGCGAGCCGGAGAGATGGCGCTCTTCTTGGCCTGCCGCGCTTTGTAGATCTCGATGAGGTTTGCCGCAGGCCCCATGAGAGTCAGGGCAAAGTAGGGCGCGTGGCTGGCGATATGCACGTTCCAGTTCTTGCCATACTGCCGCAGCAAAAACTCCATCGCCGCCACGAGAAACGCGACCAGCATCTGGCCCTTCTTGGAGTGCACCGTGGTCTTAGGGTCGGTGATCATGAAGAAGATAAAGAGCTGGTACATCGGGCCGGTGATCGGGGCGATCTCGAACTTAAAGGCATTGGCCAGTGTCATGTCGTGGTTGAGCAGGGCTCGGAGCAGCGCGAAGCCAAAGAAGCAGAGAATGTATGTGGCGCAGATATGGAAGCGCTTGAGCCGGTAGATGATCACCGAGCCCAGAATCCAGACCACGATTCCCGCCCAGACATGGTTGCCAAACTGGAACGAGAGGGTGTACATGGACTGCGGTGCGAGGAGCAACAAGAGCACGATTGCGAGGTTCGACGGGTTCCAGAGATGGCGGCCATCGACACGGATCACGTACTTGCTAATCACCGAGAGCGCCGGGGCCACGATAAAGGGCCACCACTCGGCGGAGCGCACCAGGATGCCACAGGAGATCCCGGAGACATAGGCACTTGCCAGGTGCGGCATTTTCTTGGTCGTGATGTAGCCAAAGATAGCCTCGGTGAGGATGCTCACGATAATGCAGACGGCGGTTTTTTGCCAGTCGGCGAGCATTCCGGTGGTGAAGTGCCCCACGAGCAAGATGCAGCTAATTAAAATCGGGGCGACGTACTTGCTGTCTATTTGAAAGCTGCGCTTCGCGGGTGCGTTTGCAGTAAGAGCAGGTGTCATTTTCTAGGTATTGCCTTCTTTAACAATAAGAATCTCATCGGCTTTCGGCGCCGTGATGGTCTGTATTTTACCGCCTGGCCAGCGGATTTCCACTTTCTCCACTGCGGATTCCGTGCCAAGGCCAAAGTGAACGCGCGAGTCGTTCTGGGAGCAGAAGCCAACACCGCCGGTGACCACTTGACGCTGCTTCATGCCCTTCCAGTAGCACGTAACACTCGCCCCGATCCCGGCGTTCCCATTTTCCAGTTTGACTTTCAGCCAGTGGTGCTTCGGATCGGCCTGGGTCTTGTAGATCAGCAAGGGGCCACGCTGGTTGGCCACTAAGATATCCAGCGTCCCGTTGTTGTCAATATCGGCGAGCGCCACGGCGCGGCCATCGTAGAGATCGGTTGCCCCCACGGCTTGAGCCACTTCGTTGAAGCGCCCCGCGCCGTCGTTGAGCCAGACGCGTTTCTGCTGGTAGCCCGAGAGGCTACGGCCCTTGAGCGGTGGCCAGTTCGCCACATCATCAATAATCACCGCGCCGCCACCGGTGAGCGTGGCGTAGTCGTACCAGTAGGTCTGATTTTTATCGGCGGAGATGTAGCCATTGGTGAGATAGATATCCTGGAAGCCGTCGTTGTTGAGGTCGCCAAACTGCGCCCCAAAGCTCCAGCCGCCCTTCTCCACCCCCACGGCGTCGGCGAGGTTCTCGTACTCCAGCACGCCCTTCGGGGCATCCTCTTTGGGCACCCAGAGGTTGTTGCCCTGCATCACCTGACCGTCTTCCCAGATATTGGAGATATAGACTGAGAGCCGACCGTCGTTGTAGATATCGCCAAAGGCCGCGTTCATCCCGCTCTTGGCCTGCTTGGCAACTCCGGCAGCCTTCCCCACTTCGGTGAACTTCTTTCCGCCGTCGTTGAGCCAGAGCTCGGGGACGCCGTAGTCCGACGCGAGGAAGAGATCGGGAAAGCCGGTGCCACGCAGGTCAGCCGCAATCGCCGCTAGGAGCCAAGACTTATTGGTCATGCCCATCTCTTGCGTCACGTCTTTAAACGCAAAGCCGCCCTCGTTGTGGAGCAAGTGCTTGGCCGCGCCGTTATGGGCGAAGTTAAGCGCATCGGGCATGATCTTGGTGGTCTTGAGGTGCCACATGTCATGCTGCTCGTCGAAGTAGCCACAGAGCAGGATATCGAGCTTGCCGTCTTGGTCGTAGTCAAAGAGCGTCGCGGCATTGGCGTTCATCCACTTGGGAAGATTGGCTTTCTCCGTTACATCTGTGAAGCCCTTGCCCGCGTTGTTCTGGAAAAGCCGCGCCTGGCCCCACTTGTAGACCAGCAGATCCGGGTAGCCATCGCCTTCGAAGTCGCCCCAGAGCGCCCCTTGGCTCGTGCCGGTGCCATCTTTGTTGAGATCCGCCACGCCTAGCTTCTCCGCGACTTCCTCGAACGTGCCGTCGCCCTTGTTGTGGTAGAGCGCGTTCTTGCTGTTCTCGCCAGAGTTGGTGACGTAAAAATCCACCCAGCCGTCTTTATCAAAGTCACAGACCGCGATCCCCGCGCCCATATCCGCGATGCGCGGTAGAATCGGCTCCAGCTTCGGGTCGAGCTTTGGCGCGGTGTGCGTAAAGTCCACCCCCAGCGCCTTCGCACTCTCCGTGAGCGTCACGCCATACCGAGAAAGCGCATCCGGCTGCGCAGTCTTGATGAAGCCATCCCCCGCCGACGGTGGCACGGTGACATTTTTCTTATTGAGCCACCACGTCGCTCCTAAAATCCCCATAAAAGCAAGGAGCGCCACTACCTTCGGCACCCCGGCATTGTTCGTTGCCATGACAATATTGTACCGTCCCTAAGGGAGCCAACTATAGCGCGATGACCAACGCGAAATGACCATCACTTCCTCATATCCTTGCGGCATCGCAGAGTTTTGATGAATATAGGTCGCCGTCCCTTTCCTACGACAAACCACTCCTACAGATCCTTTCACCCAATCGGGCAGCGAATCACGACGTCCATAAAACGCCTTCCCTTGAGCATATGCCTGATTCATACAGACTTCCGCATCAGGAACACGGTAATCCGAGCAGTCAATCGCCCCAGGCCCCGCTAGCGCCTTCATGCGACGCTCCAGGCGATCTGGCAATAAACGCCACCCTACCCCGATTAAAAGAGCAAAGATAAACAAGGCCATAAGAACACGACGATGCATAGCCCATTCTACCTAGCAACGGTCGGAATGCTCACTTTCAGTGGGCTGTCTCGTGTACAATCGGGGCAATGAAAAAAACGACGAAGACGCAAGGGCTGGTGAGCGGGCAGAATGAGTATCTGGCGGGCTACCTGATCTTGCCTATTGATAAAGTCGAGCCCAGCTACAACGCGGGCTTTTCGATGTATATCGCCGCGTGGCCGCTGCTTGCGAACTATCCAGGGCACCAATTCCAGACAGGACTTCCTAGCACGTGGATGTTTGCGCAGTGGGATGGCACCAAACCTAAAGATCTATACTCCGATGTGGAGGGCGGCCTTGGCTGGTGGAGAGACACGCGCTTTCCCACGCCAACGCCTAAGTTCATCATGGGGGGGGTTGCGCCGAATTTCTCCGAGATCGCCAATGGCCCCGCGCACGGCTGGGGCACGTGGGAGGAGCCGCGTGGGCTCTACGGCGTGGCGCAGCTCAGTCCGTGGCTCTTATTTCCCATCGACGGCATTAACCTGAAGCAAGGCACCTGCGGCGAGCTCTTTGGCTACGGCTACTTCTCGCTGCCCTTCACCGATCCCAAGCCCACGACCAACGGAAAGCCGGTGCCGACGGGCAACCAGTGCTGGACGCTGTTCTTCAACTCGGGCAACTTCAAGGGGCCGGTGGCGTTCTTCCTGCCGTACTTCTGGTCGCACTCCGCCGAGAAAGATCCGAAGCTGGCGGGCTTGCTGCTAGACACACGCCCCGTAGACCCGAACCGTAGCGTGCAGATGGAGACACAGTACATTCCCTGCCGCATGGCGACCGACGCCAAGGGCAGCTCCTATGCACGCATCGCCCCGACATCGTTTCCGCGTAGCGCGGAGGGCCGCTCTGTGCTGGTGCACCAAGACACGGTCTACAATAGATCGGCTCTTCAAGACTCCGTGACGGCGTGGTTTTCTGGAGGTGCCCCCAGCAGTGGCAAGGTCAGCCCACAGGGTGGTTTTGTGCGTACGTTTGGCAGCGGAGGCCGTGCCACCTGGCAGATTCACTCCCGAAAAGACGACAAGACGGAGAAGAAGGTCAATATCGCCTGGAACGCCTTCGCGACTCCGAAGCTCGCGGATGAGCACTCCTACGGCTACCAGTGGAGCGCGGAGCTGACCAAGAGCTCGCGTAAGCTGATCACCCTCCCCGAGTACTTTATGCTGGAGAACGGCGAGGACGAGAAAAAAGCACGCTGGGTGCCGATTGCCGCCGACAAAGTCCCGGTGGAGACGGGCCTGCACAAGCTGACCTGGGAGACTCCCAAAGAGAGCCCTGAGCCGCCCTACGACACGCCCGAAGCCCCGAAAAGCACCTGGAAGAAGCCAGGACCCGCTGCGGGGCCCTTCAAGGCGTTTCTGGGCGACGGCAGCGTCGTGACCTACTACTGGTACCGCTTCGCCGACCAGCCCGCGCTTCTCAACGCCGATTTAACCGATGCCGAGCGGGAGAAGATGCAAGTCAAAGTCGAGAAGCTGCACCGTAGCTGGACCAAGAACCGCGAGTACCTCCCGCCTCCCAAGACCGGCACGCTCGCCGATCTCGACCCCGCGCAGCTCGTCAAGCCGCCTAAGGGTCTCGAGATCGGCTATGTCCCCATCGCTACCCGGCAAGAGCTAGCCAAGCGCTAAAGATTCCGGCCCGTGAAGGTCGTGGACGGAGTCGCCGAGATAGGCGCACTTCTCGGGGGCGATGCAGAAGCGCTGCATGGTCTGCTGTTAGCAGTGAACAATCAGGCTGATCGAATCCGTAAGTGTGCCATCAAGATCAAAGAGAATCGCGGCAAAAGGCATGCTCCCATTCTATCCTGTGCTATCATGTACCCTGAGATGAGCAAGTACGATACTATCGAGCGAATGCTGAATCCTGGAGTGGTGGCCGTGATCCGCGCGGACTCCAGCGAGCAGCTAATGGACGTGGCAAAGGCCCTGGCAGCGGGCGGCGTGACGGCGATGGAGGTGACGATGACGACTCCTAACGCGCTCCAAGTCATCACGGATGTCCGTAAAGAGCTAGGCGATGCGATCTTAATGGGAGTCGGCACGGTCTTAGACGCGGAGACAACGCGCATGGCGATTCTGGCTGGGGCGCAGTTTGCGGTCTCGCCCGTGATGAAGACCGAGATTATCGCGATGTGCCGCCGCTACAACGTCCCAATTGTCTGTGGAGCCTACACCCCCACCGAGGCGCTCACGGCTCATGAGGCGGGCGCGGACTTTATCAAGATCTTCCCCGCCGATGGCCTTGGCCCCAACTACATCAAGGCGCTCAAAGCCCCTCTGCCCCAGCTCCAGATCATCCCCACTGGCGGCGTGGATCTCAACACCGCCGGAGACTTTATCAAAGCGGGCTGCGCCGCCGTGGCAGCGGGCTCGTCATTGGTCAGCAAAGATGTGCTGAAAAGCAAAGACTGGGCCGCCCTCACTGAGACGGCAAAAGCCTTCGTCGCCGCGGTCGCCAAGGCCCGCGCCTAGCCATGATCCGTGAAGTCCATGCGTTCCCGCTCCGTGCGCCTCTTTCCGAGTCCTACGGCTGGGCACGAGGGAAGGCGAGCGTAAGAGAAGCACTTCTCGTGCAGCTTATCGCCGACGATGGCACGGAGGGCTGGGGCGAGTGCGCTGGGCCGCCTTCGGTGCTGGCTCCCACAATCACCGAGTTCTTCGGCCCCCTTCTGCTTGGGCAAGACCCGCTGGCCACCGATCCACTCTGGGATCGGCTCTGGCAGGCGGCACTTCCTCATGGTCGGCGTGGTGTGCTGATTGGGGCGCTGAGTGGCATTGACATGGCGCTCTGGGATCTTAAGGGCAAGCTACTGGGACAGTCCGTGAGTGCGCTCCTGGGCGGCAAGACCCGCGAGCGCATTCCCTGCTACACCACCGGGCTCTACTTCCGCGAAGGCCCCGAGAGCGAGCGGATTCCCCAGATGCTAACCGAGGCACGCCGTGCGATTGAGGGCGGTGCACGGGCACTCTTAGTACAGGTCGGTCGCAGCCTTGCCGCCGATGCGGCGCTCGCACGAGCGCTACGCAAAGAGTTCCCCGATATTCCGTTTGCCGCTGAGGCACATGGCTCCTACGATGTCCCGGAGGCTGCGATTATCTGCCGCGCCCTCGCTGAGCAAGGCTTCACCGCGCTTACCGATCCGCTGGCCACAGAGCCCGTCACGGCGTGGTCGCGCCTGGCCGCACAGACACCACTTGCGCTCTCGGCAGGGCGCTACGAGCAGACCCGCTGGGCTTTTGAAGCGCTGCTAGCCACCCAGGCCATCGGCACGTTCCAAGTAAATCCCGCCTGGTGCGGTGGCTTAAGCGAGGCTCAGAAAATCCGTACCGTGGCATCGGCGCATGGGGTCAATGTGGTTCCACGGTCTATGGGAACGCAGCTAAATCTTGCCGCCTCCCTGCACTTTCTGGCCTCCGATATTCGGCATCCGGGCAGAGTTGAGCTGCGTCCGCCGCTCTTAGAGACCGACAGTCTCGACGACCCGTTTCGTGTGGCTTTTACAGAGCGCATCGAGCTCGAAGATGGTTTGGCAACGGTTCCCAACACACCGGGACTGGGCGTGGCAGTGAGTGTAGCTTTATTGGAAAAATTTAGAGTATGAACGAAGATATTGAGATAGTTCTGCGCTATGGCGCATGGGAAGCGGTGGTGGCAGCGTGTGGTGCGTCGCTGCGGGGCGTGACACAAAACGGCGAGCCGGTGGCGACGGGCTACCGAGGGAAAGCCAATAAGCAAGGCGGACAGGGCGATGTGCTGATCCCTTTTCCGGGGCGAGTTGGCGGGGCGACCTACACCTGGGACGGAGAAACCTACCACCTGCCCCAGACCGATAAAGACGGCCCCAATGCGATCCACGGCTTTGTCCGTACCATGGATTGGATAGTTGCCGAGCAGAGTGAGAGCGCCGTGCGCTTCACGCTCGGATTTACGGGAGCGCAGGGCTACCCGTTTCCGCTCGACTTAGAGATAACCTATACCCTGAGCGACACGGGCCTGGAGTGCGCCTTTGCCATCACCAACACGGGCACCGTGGCTGCCCCAGTGGCGGCGGGTTTCCATCCCTACTTCACGGTCGGTTCGGAGCTTGTCAATGACGACACGCTGACGCTGCCCTTCGACTCGGTGCTGGAGATGAAGCAGTTTATCCCCACGGGCACCATCTTCCCGGTAGCTGAGGTGGGGCTGGACTACCAACAGCCAAGCACGATCGGCGCTACTGTCTTCAACCACTGTTTTCTCAGCCCTCAACGCGACGATTCCGGGCGGGCCAGCGTCGTGCTGGCGGGCCAGGGGAAGACCGTCACAGTGTGGATGGACGAGGCATTTGACTTTGTGGTGCTCTACACCGGCGAGAACATGCCCCCCGAACACCAGCGCCGAAGCCTGGCCATCGAGCCCATGACCTGCGGTAGCGACGGCTTCAACCACGCCGAGTGGGGCCTGCGGCGCTTAGAACCCGGCGCGACGTTCACCGGAAGCTGGGGCGTGGGATAAGCACCTTGGCCCCCTGTGATTGAGGGATAGTCTTCAGGATCGGGCATTGACCCGGCCGGGGCGCTGGTGACGGGCGTAACCGAGAGCATATTTCCTACCGCCCGATCCTGCATCCCATCAGGCGCTGATTCTAGTGAATAAATGTTCGATTCAAAACCGACAGGTTATTATATTTTTAATTGACGGCATAGCAGCCTCCTTCCGAGTTGTAGTATATTCCTATCGCACAAGGTAACTGTACATTGCCTTCCGATCTCCTTTGACTCCCATGTAATGCATTCCCTTCGATATGTGAAGAAAACCCAATGTGTTGTGATACTCACCCTATTGCATGTAGTGCTCACCCGATGACATGTGGTAAAAGTACAGGACTCTGTAATACCGATTAAGCAGTACATAACAATTTATATTCACTCCATGACTTCTTTCATTCCTCATTTTACTTTAGTATCACCATTATTCCCAGCCCTTTTTTCTCTTTACTAAAACTTAATTTGACAAGAAGTCCTACTCCTGGGTATACTCTTCATCAGCGGAGCCGCAGTATCAGCGGAGCCGCAGTATCAGCGGAGCCGCAGTATCAGCGGAGCCGCAGTATCAGCGGAGCCGCAGTCGTATAAAGTGAGGTGTTGCCATGCGGTTGGTTTCGACCCTGATGAAAAGTCTGTTTCTTCTCCTACACATCGCTATCGTGCTCTGTGTAAAGCCCGCTCTGGCCCAAGGTGGCCCCGCAGGAGGTGGTACAAGTGGAAATGCCTATCCGTGCCTCGCGAATGTAACTATAGAAAATGGATACCGATGTGCCAACAACCAAGGGGTTGCTTACAACTATCCTCAAGTCTACAAGACACATCTCGATGCATCGAACAACAGCATTGTAGACCACCAAGACCCGATGGCGGCAAAGATAGGAACGACACTTAATGTCACCTTAAATGTAACACGATCCACACTAGCACAGAATAATTTTACAGGCACCCTAACAATCACTGCCGAGTATTTTACTAATGGAGGTATGGTTTCAGTTTCCTGTAGCAATATCACACCGATCTCTAACTTAATGCCTGGTCACTCTACCAATGTCACATTTTCACTAGGAGCACTTCCAAACTATGTCACAAAAGGTGATTTAGTCATTTTCTTTAATGGAGATGGTTATATTGATGGAATGTACGAGGAAAAATTATATCTTCTAAAAGATCAACCCATTAACTGCATGGCTATCCCTTGGGTGGGCGTCCTAGAAGATTCATGCACTTGGGCATCGGGGGAATCAGATCCCTTAGGAGTCATAACTAAGATTTCGCACGGACTCTATACAAGCCAAACTTTTTTTTATGATAGTACACAGACCCTTGCGCTAGCAACTATTCCTGCGAACATATTTGATTTAGTTCAGTTTTTATGTGTTAGTGATGGCGGCGGCAGACCTATCCGAGGTCAATGCTATGACGCAAGTGACTATGCAGCGATATGTCTTTACTCACAAGGTAGAGGGGCGTATATACAGTACAGAGCAGGAGATGTACCAGGTAGACAACCGAACGATCCTTACGGAACGTTCCTTACGAACCTAGGCGTGTTGATTGGACATAACATATTGTCACAATTAGAATGGGCAAATCATCAACTGGTAATACTTCTCAATCAAAATATATCTGACCCAACTATTGGCCTATTTGTTCCTTATGCTGTCTCACCCGCAGTAAATGTAACCCAAACAAATTACTGGGCACCGTCATCATCTAGCCTAGTAGCTCCATATGAGTTAACACCTGTACAACAAGGAAGCAATATCCAAGTTACAGTTCTTGGATTCCCATAAATTAACACTCTCAAAAAGGTAAAATAATGCTTACTATCATAAACCCAGCCATCATGCAGGAGCAACAGCCCTCTCTTACATTCCGAGATCCAGAGTCAATAAAAGTAAAACCAGGCCCGACGATTTCGCGTGCCGACTTTGACTTAATTATCCCAGAACAGAATGAATTATCGGAATTCAAACTTGTTACTAGATTATTTCATAAATCTGACAACTCAAGTATTGAACTACTAAAAAATAGTAGATTCTATTCTTTTTATACTATTAGTTATATGCGAGATTCAGATAAACTGTTTTTATCAATTGACATAGCTATTTCACTCAATCCAGATGATGCAGGATTAGCTTCAATAATTTCACCTTCGAGTGCTCCTAGAGATACCTCAAAGAAAAGTTCATTTACAGGGAAGCCAATTGGTAAATATGCTTGGTCGCATCCCAGTTCACTTATTGTGGCTGACCACTGGGTTCTCATGAAGCTACAATTCAGATCTAAACCGATCAAAAATCCTGATGGGAGTTTTACTTTTCCTCCTATCTCGGATGGAGATAAGGCTTGGGCTGAGGAAATGGGACGGAAGATTCTGGATCGGGCTACGGTTCTGGGATTGACGAGTCGGCCTGCGGAGAGTGCTCCTCTTTGGGCGAAGGAGCAAGTGGCGAAGCGGCGGGCAGAGCAGAAGAGGCAGTAGCGCTTCATGGGAGAGAGGATCGCTCGTCGGGTACACTTTGCCTGTGGGCATCCTCTCTTCTGCGCCTCACCCGGCCCTGCGGTGGCTCTGGATCGGGGCGAGATAATAGGTAGGATCGGTGAAAGACAGGGTTCCCTAATCCCTAAACCATGCTTGACAAGGAATCCTACTCCCCGGTACACTCTGAGTCAGCGCAGCCGCAGTAGTATAAAGTAATGAATATTTATAAAAATAATATATTAATTACTTTATTATCACTATTAATCTTAGATTCAAATAAGACAGCTAGATCACAAGAGGTTATTGAAAATGCAGATGTAATTTTACCCCGTCCTGAAGAGTATATTGGCTTCAAAATCAGACTAATCCGAGGAAATTTAAAATTTCCAAAAGAAGAAAATGCTGGCAACATTCATAATTTTGAAATAAAAAACGAATCAACAGGATGCAATATAGGTATAAATTTCATCATATTAAAACAAAAATCAAAACATGAAGATATATTCGAAATACTTTCTTGGCCTCCAGGAAAATTAAAAAATGGTAGTTATTCAAAAGGAATTATCGCAGAAAAATCATGGTATTCAATACGCAATAATTCTGAAACTGGAAATATAGATGAATATGCATTGAGTATATCTGAGGGAAAAGTAGGTATGACAACATATATTTCAATGGATTCAATTAAAGACAATAGAGGTAACACTATCACACTACCTATTAATCCTGCGGATATTCGTCTCTTAGAAATTCTAGTAATAAGGATGCTGGATCGGATGACAGTGTTTGGTCTAACAAGTAAGCCCAAAGAAAGCGCTCCTGAGTGGGCAAAGCGGCAGGTGGCGGAGCGCTTGGCCGGGCGCAAGCAGTAGTACTACCCGTGGAGTCGCCCGAGGAGGAGCTGGATCGCTCCCCAGAGGGCGAATGCGACGGGAACCATGAGGACGAGAAAGATCGCGACTTGGGGCTTGGGACGGTGAATCGGTGATGTGGGCGTGGGTTCCCAGAGCTGGAGGGTGTTCTGCGCGTGCTCGATCCGCTCCAAGTCCCCGTGGTGCTGGAAGATCTCCAGTGCCCGCTCCAATAGCAAACGGGCTTCGTCTTTTCGGCCTTGGAGCCACTCCAGAATCGAGATGCGCTCCTGAAGCACGGCCCACTCAATCGGATGGCTTTCTTCGGTGTAGATACGTGAGGCGGCTTCGTAGTAGGCGCGGGCCTGGGCCAGGTTCGCATCGCGGTTGCCCCCAGGTAGCTCGGTGTAGGCGTAGCCCATGTCGCTCTGCGCGGCAGCCCACTCCTGGGGAAACTTCTCCGGGGTGTAGATGCGCAGCGAAGCCTGGTGGCAGCTGATGGCGCGGGTCAGGTTTTCTTTGCGACTGCCGTGAGCCAGCTCCAGATAGGCTCCCCCCAAGCGCCCCCGCACGGTCGTGGCCTGCTGTGGCAGCTCCAGCTTCGTGTAGATC
>NZ_CBAYMC010000103.1:0-14535 GCF_964826245.1 Armatimonas sp.
ACTACTGCAGAGCACTATGGACTCCGCATCCGCCGTGCAGAAAAAACGAACCGTCCTAATCAAGCAGCAACCTACCACCTGACGGCAGGAAATCAGGGCCGAACCGTAAATCCGCTTTTGGATGCACTGCGTGAAATAGGTGTCCTTGGCAATAAGCATATTCCCCTTGCCTATAAAGCAAACTCACGCGAAGTGCGACTTCGCCTTCTTGCAGGGATTATTGATACAGATGGTTGTATGGCAGGCAACGATTTTGAAGTGATTCAAAAACGGGAACAACTTGCCAATGACATTGCTTTTGTGGCACGCTCTCTTGGCCTTGCTGCCTATGTGACACCTTCGATCAAGTCCTGCAAGATGCTGGGAATGACTTACTCTGATACTTACTACCGGGTACACATCTCAGGTCATACCAATATGATCCCTGTCTTACTCCATCGCAAACAAGCACAACCACGACAACAATGTAAAAACGTTTTGAATGTGGGAATAACAGTAGAACCTGCTGGAGTTGGGGATTACTATGGGTTTATGGTCTCAGGTGATCACCGTTTCCTCCTAGACGATTTTACGGTAGTACATAACTCCCTCACCGCTAAAGCCATTGGTTCACTCTGGAAATTGCCACTTTTGCGCTTAGATGTCGGTAAAATCTTCGGAGGGATCGTCGGTCAGAGCGAAGAAAATATTAGAAAGGCAATTTCAACCGCAGAATCAGTCGCCCCCTGTGTGTTGTGGATAGACGAATTAGAAAAGGGCTTTTCGGGGACACAAAGCTCAGGTTCTAGCGATGGTGGAACGACTAGCCGTGTTTTTGGGACGTTTTTAGCGTGGATGCAGGATAAAAAAGCGCCTGTTTTTGTGATTGCGACGAGCAATGATGTCACGGCATTGCCCGCGGAGCTCCTGCGAAAAGGGCGCTTTGATGAGATCTTCTTTGTCGACCTGCCGTCCAAGGCGGAGCGCCAGGAGATTTTTGACATTCACCTCAAGAAGCGTGGACGTGATCCCAAGAACTTCAAGACCGACGAGCTGGGAAAAGTCGCGGTGGGCTTCTCTGGGGCAGAGATCGAGCAGGCGGTGGTCTCGGCGCTGTTCTCGGCGTTCGCAGATCGCGATAAGAACGAGAAGACGGGTGAGGAGACGATCCGTGAGATGACGGTGGATGACCTGAAGCGCTCGATTAAGATCTCCGTACCGCTCTCGGTGACCATGCAGGAGAGTATTGACCACCTGCGCTCGTGGGCCGAAGAGCGTGCGCGGCCTGTGTCATCCGTGCAGTCCGAGTCGGCGCGGGAGATTCTGGCTGCCGAAGAAAACGAGGATGCGGATGGCTCACCCTACTCACTGCTGAGCGACGACGACGAAGCGCACTAGGCTCCTATTTTATGCAAGACCTAGAAGCGGAGCTGGGCGGCGGCGTGCTGAGCGTGGCGGCGGAGTGTGGTGGAGAGGTTTTTCTCTACCACCCCGACCGTGTGCTCCCCACAGCCAGCTCGATCAAGATCGCCATCGTCGAGGAAGTCTTTCAGCAAGAGCTGGACTTGATGCAGCCCATCACCGTGACCGAGGCGGACTACGTGCCGGGAAGCGGCGTACTCGCAACCCTGACACCGGGCCTCACGTTGCCCCTCGGTGACCTGGTGACTCTGGCGATCTCGGTCTCGGACAACACGGCCAGCAATCTGTGTCTGCGGGCGGTGGGCGGGCCAGAGGCCGTCAATGCGCGCCTAGTGGAGTGGGGCTGCACGGCAACAAAGATCCATCGCCCGATCTGCTTTGCGCTCCAGCCCGGTGACCCACCCCATACCGCCACCGGCACGACCGAAGACTTCGTGAAAGTTCTCTCGCAGCTCGGCCCGGAGACGATGAAGCGCATGCGCCAGGTCAGCGACACCGCAATGCTCCCGCGCTTTCTGGAGGGCTACTTGTGTGCCCACAAACCCGGCGCAGTGACGGGCGTTCGCAACGATGTGGGTAGGATCACAAAAGGCGAGCGCACGCTCACGCTTGCGATCTTTACCCAGGGCTGCTCGGATGTGCGCTGGAAAGTGGACAATGCAGGCTGCCTGGTTGTCGCTAAAGTTGCCCAGCGCCTCACCGAGCACTTTCTTAGTTCATGACGATTGAGCTGCTGACGGGAGGGCAAGCAAACACTGTTTTTGCCATCACCTTCCCCAGTGGTGAGCGGGTTGTCCTGCGGCTCCACTCTCGCACCGATGGCTTTGCAGGAACCATCAATACCATTGCACGCCTCGCCGCGCTGGGGCTTCCCGTGCCTACTGTGCTGGCTTCCGGGCAGGCTCGGGATTTCTCCTGGCTGATCTTGACCTGGACGCCTGGTGTCGAGCTGCGCTGGGCACTGGCAGAGATGACTGCCACGCAGCAAACCCGCGTCGCTGAGCAGATTGTCGCCATTCAGCGCCAGGTGACCACGCTTCCCCAAGGCGAAGGCTTCGGCTTTGTCCCACCGGGCACGCCGGGCAACCACGTCACTTGGTGGAGCCTGCTCCAAACCCACCCACGCCTCAGCGAAGCTCCTGATGATCTTAAAGCCTACTTGCACACCGTCGCACCGATCTGCTTTCTCGACGACATCACGGGCAAGAATGTGCTCATTGAAAACGGAGAGCTGACGGGGCTAATTGATCTGGATTGTGTCTGCTACGGCGACCCACTCTACTGGCTGGCACTGACCCACGTCGGGCTGCTCTGTGACACGGAGACGGAGTTCTACGCCCTGGAGCTCATCCGACTCTGGAACCCCAACTCGCTGGAGCAGCGAGTTCTTGCCCTCTACAGCGCCCTCATGACCGATGATTTTCTGGCTTGGTTCAGCAAAGACGAGAGCTGGGAATGGCAACAGCGAATGCAAGCCGCCCGTGAGCGTTGGTTTCAGAAGGCAAACGAGAGATGATTGTTTTTAGTGAAGCCTCCCCGCACCTGCCGCCATCAGCGAGCCTGCGGGATATTATGGCCATGCGGAGGCGGCACAGCCCCTTGTCCGTGAGGCAGCTCAGCGCGTCGGCTCGCGGTATCTCACAGTAGACATCGACCAAGACAAAGACAGCCACTGGTGGGTGATCGAGACCGGCGATGCCACGTTCTCCAGCCTCAGCCAGGCCCCAAGGCTTATTCTCTGGAACCAGTGAGGTCTTTGTCGCCGCGTTTGCAAGCTGGAAAAACTACCCGACTCCCGCCACCGAAACTTCTGACCACGACCCGGTGCGTGCCTGGCTCTTTTGGAAGGACGCAGCACGCATGCTGGTTCCTAGAAGAAGAGCTTCTGCGCCCGAAATAGTGGCTATGACATCTCAAAAACGTCTATGGCGCATTCGTTTCTTGTTGATCCTGCGGGAAACCCAGCAATTTTACCAAGAGTCCCATATTCCTACCTGACCAAAGCTCTAGAGTGTAGGAGCCAAGAGGGCTATGTTTTATTTTGTCTTTCTTTTACTAGTGTGCGTGTTGGTATCAACGCTCATCAAACGTCACTTAGAGCACAAGTATGAGGAGTGGCCCACCGACAAGACTTTCTAACATTCCCCCAGAGTGAGCAGGAAATCAAGGCTGGCACCATGAACTTGTACCACCATGAAGGGCTTCCCAATGTTAAGCGATGCGCAGGCGCAGAGTTTTCTCGACAATGGCTATCTGGTTGTTAAAGACTGTCTTGACCCGGAGCTGGCCCTGCGCTGGGTTGACGACGGCTTCTCCCGCCTAGGCTACGATAAATCCAACTCCGACACCTGGAAAAAAGACATTGTCTGGATGGATCACTACCACCAGCTACCTGTGCGCGAGCTGGCACCAAAAGCCTGGGCCGCGATCTGCGAGGTGATCGGCGGCGAGGAGCGGCTGGAGACGCAGGTGATGCAGATCGAGTCGACGCACTTCTCGACCATCAACTCCTGGATCTGGTCAGATGCCTTTGTCGCCAACTTCCACCGGGGCGCAGATCAGCCCTGGCAACCACCTAGCGCGGAAGTCACGGGCTGGCACAAAGACGGCAGCTACTTCCGGCACTTTCTCGACAGCCGCGAGCAGGCGCTTCTCACCATTGTTCTCTGGTCCGATATGAAGCACCAGGGCGGCGGGACGTTTATCGCCCCGGACTCCGTGCGCGTGATCGCAAAATTTCTCGCCGAGCACCCCGAGGGAGTCGCACCGGGGGACTTTAAGTTCCAGGAGCTGATCGCGCAGTGCCAGCGCTTCGAGGAGCTCACCGGCGAGGTGGGGGACTTTGTGATCCTGCACCCCTTCATGCTCCACGCCTCGTCGCAGAACACGCTTCGGAGACCGCGCTTCATGACCAACCCACCCGTGGTGCTCAAAGAGCCGATGAACCTCAACCGCGAGAATGCAGAGGACTTCTCTCTGCTAGAGCGTGCGACCCTGCACTACTTGGGCAAAGAGCGCCTTAACTTTGTGCCCACTGCTCCCCGCGAGTCGTACTGGTGGCCGGTGTAACCTCTCCTTAGCTTTCTGGTACGATGGGCTCACCGTTTGTCAGGGAGGCTTGTATGTCACGTGTACTTCGCGCTGAGGAGATTCTGGGGCTCTGGGAGAGAAAGAAGCTGCGAAGGAGCTGGCCCGACTAGCCCCACGGTACTTCGATTTTGAGACGCCTATAAAGGAGCGAATCGCACGGGGTTTTGAGGTTCCAGATCGTGTTGGATGGACTCTTCGGATTCTATTTTCTCCTCAGAAGGCACAACCTTTGCGTGCACCGCGCTACGGTGGCCTGATGCTTCCAACCCTCACAATGCCCCTCACGCGCTGGCCTCTCTATCCCGTGGCCGCCTCCGGAAGCTCTTACTTTGTCTTGGGCGAGGGATATAACTTGGGTGGGAGCCCAGAAAACCCCCTGAAATATCTGAAGTACTGCCAGACGGAAGGGAGCTTCCGTACGCAGCCCGTTCTGGTGCCCACGCGGGAGCAAGCACTTAAGGACGTGGTAGCGTTGCGCCAGTCGGAGGCTTGGAAGGCGATCAAGTGGAAGGATAGTGAGGCAGGCCATAGCTACACGATGCCCGAGGGGGCTACCTGGAACTATCTAAAAGCCCAGGCCGATTCTATCCCCACGTAGCCCGTGTCTTGCCAGAATTTTGGTAGCCCGGTACGGGCTTTGTGGCCGAAGGCCATTGCTGACGCCGGTTTCAACCGGCGGCTACATCGCGGTTACACCGCGCCGCCGTACTCGTTGTTGACGGCTTGCACCAGCGCTTTCATGTAGGCAATCGAGTACGCCAGGCCGGGGCGGGAGCCGCCGAGCATCTGGGGGATGTGGTCGGGGATGATCGCACCGTCGTACTCGACTTCTCGGAGCGCACGCATCACCTGGTGCATGTCCTGGTAGCCGTCGTCGATGAAGGTCTCCTGCCAGGGCTCGGGCATGGGGTTGCTGACATTGCGGAAGTGCACCTTAAAGAGCTTCTTCTGCGCCGCGAAGCTCTTGATCGCCGCAATCACATCGCAGCCCATCCCGACCGTCCCGCCTTCTAGCCAGCACCCCACGCACAGACAGACCCCGATGTAGGGCGAGTTGGCGATGTCCAGTGCCCGCTGGTAGCCCGCCGCGTTGCCAAAGATGCAGCGGGGGATTCCGCCCAGCGCATAGACCGGTGGGTCATCGGGGTGGATGCCGATACAGACCTTAGTCTCCTCGGCGACGGGCACGACTTGCTTGATAAAGTACGTGTAGTTCTCCCAGAGCTCGTCCTCGGTGTAGACCCGCCCGTGGGTCAGCTCGCCCTCGAAGACTTTCTCGATCCAGTGCCCCTTGGCGTTCTTGATGTCCAGCACGCGCGCTTGGACGCCCCCGCGCCCCGCGGTGTGCCCCGTGCTCCAGATGCCGTTTCCCATGTGGGCGTAGGTGTGGTAGAAGATCCCGGCTTTCTGCAAGTTGCGCAGAAACCCCAGAAACTCCTCGATCTTCGCATCGCGACCCGGCAGGTTCAGCGTGATCTCGGGGACATTGTGGACACCGTGGTTGCCGATCCGGTAGATCTTCACCCCATACTTCGCCAGCCGCTCCGCAAAGCGGCAGTAGTCATCCGCCGTATGGTGCGCCGGGTTGACGATATTGAGCATCGCCCACTCCACCCCGAGCTGCTGCAAAAACTGCAAGTCGTCGTCGCTTGCCTCGGAGCTGACATAGGTGCCGATCTGAATGCCCGGTTTGGTGCCATAGAAGCCGGGAACCGCCCGCAAGGGGAAAGTGCTTTCTGTAGCCATGCCAGGATTCTAACACAAACGCCGCACTATACTGCCGTATGGAAGAAAGTAAAGAAGCGTTTCAGGCACGGATGCAAGACTATGAGAAAGAGCATCTGGCACGACTTCAAAAAAACTGGGAAGAAGTCCAAGGCACCGAGTGGGCACAGGTCTATTGTCTCAGTAAGGCAGGGATCGCTGCTAAAAATAACGACAAAGAGTCCGCCGACGTATGGATCGCTCGTCTGCTGGAAACGGCTCCCACGGAAGGAAAAAGCTATTTTCTTGCAGCCATGGTGCATCGTGAGCTTGGCGAAGAAGCGGAAGCACTGGCCAAACTAGGTGTTGCGATTCTTCTGGACCCCAGCTACTACCCGGCTCACTCCGCGATGGCTAAGCTTCTCTTTGCACGAGGCGCAACCGATGTCGCGCAGATCCTCTTGGAGCAAGGCTGGAAACAGAAAGTGAAGCTGGAGAGGGTATTTCTGACACGCCCTAGCAAAGAGGAACGCCAGCGGTTCTTTACCCTCCCCTGAATCTCAAAGTTTCTCTAGTGATTGAAGAGAAACTCCTTGGAGTTGAGCAGTGCCCAGAGAATATCCTCTGCCTCTTTGCCCTTGTCTTTGGCCTCACGCAGCGACATCACCGCGTCAAATGTCTCGTCTGGATCGGGGAGGCGGGAGACGGAGGCGAGGTAGAGTTCTTGGACGAGCTTCTCATCCGGCGTTTTCGCCTCGATCAGCTTGGCGATGCGGCCTGACTTGCTGGCGAGCTTCTCGTTGATTCCCTTGCCGTTCATAAAGTGCAGGAGCTGGCCCAGGTTGGGGGCGTCTTGTCGCTCGCACTGGCAGACAATATTGCGGGCGGGGCGGCCAAACAGATCGAGAAAGTACGAGCCGGTGGTGGTATCGGGGAGCTCAGTGGCGCGCATGCCCGCCGGGTAGCCGCCAAATTTCTCGGGTGAGCCGGTTGCGCTTCCCACGGCATCTAAGAGCGACTCGGCATCGAGGCGCTTGAAGAAAAAGTGCGAGAAGTAGCGCGTGTCGGCGACATTGAGCTTGGTGGGGGCGGCGCTGCGCTGGTAGGCTCGGGTGGCGAGAATCGTGCGCATCGTGTGCTTGAGGTCGTAGCCGTGGTTCACAAAGTCCGCCGCCAGCCAGTCTAAGAGCGCCGGGTTGGTGGGGGGATTGGTGACGCGCACATCGTCCACAGGGTCAATCAGGCCCTGGCCCAGGAAATGCTTCCAGAGGCGATTCACTAAGACTTTCGCAAAGAAGGGGTTTTTCGCATCCGTGAGCCAGTCCGCAAAGGCGAGGCGGCGGTCACCGGTGAACTCTTTAGGGAGAGGAGCACCATCGAGCGCTGTCGGAGTCATCACTTTTCCGGTACGCGGGTGCACGGACTCACCAGAGTTTGTCGTGTAGATGATCTTCTCGTCGGGTGTCTCGCCGTTCTTGGTGCGCACTCTTGAGAAGAACGCGGCGAACTGGTAGTACTGGTGCTGCTTCCATTTTTCGTAGGGGTGGTTATGGCACTTGGCGCAGGCGATACGCACCCCCAGAAAGAGCTGCGAGGTGGTCTCCGTGAGGGCATCGGGAGTGGCGGCGGCGCGGAAGTAGTTGGCTGGGCCTTCGTCGAAGGCGCTGCCTCGTGCCAGGAGCAGCTCGCGGGCCACCTGGTTCCACGGCTTATTAGTCGCGACACTATCCCGAATCCAGCGGTTGAGCGACACGAGCCCTTTATCGCCCAGCACATTGCGGTTGCTGCGCAGAAGATCGCCCCACTTAAGGGTCCAGTAGTCCACAAACTCCGGGCGCTCCAGTAGCTTCTCCACGAGTTTCTGACGCTTCTGAGGATCCGTGTTGGCAAGAAACGCTCGGACTTCGTCGGGAGTGGGCAGCGTGCCGATCAGATCCAGGGAGACGCGGCGCAGAAAGTCCGAGTCGGAGCAGCTGGGGGAGCTATCCAGCCCCAAGGCGGCGAGCTTATTCTCGATCAGCCGGTCTACATTGGTGGGCTGTGGCTGGGCGGTGCGTGGCTTGCCAAAAGGGGAGAGCAGCGAGGCAGTGGCGACGCGGTCCTGGTAGCGGATCAGGATCGCGCCCTCGCCCTTGCCGACGATCTGGGCATTACCCTCTGTCGTCACCTGCGCGACGGAGCCATCACTTACACTGAAGAGCGACTCCGCGCTGACATCGCGGCGGGTCTTGTCGGAGAAGCTCGCCCAGACCCGAAAGCGCTGTTTCTGGCCCACGGAGAGCGTTCGCACGGCAGGGACGATCTCCAGGCCCGTGAGCTCTGGCTCTTCCGGCTTGGGGCGTGGCATCCCAGCGGCGATCCAGTCCACCAAGAGCTGGTGGGGCGCCGAACCTGCCTCGAAGAGCTGGCCGCCTTTATGGCTCACTAGCATCGTGGGTTTGCGCAGAAGCAAGCTGTTCTCCGGCTGAGCGGGCGAGACTCTCCGCCCGGCAGCGGCGCGGGTAATGGACTCATAGTCGGCCTCGGGATCGTAGCCCTGAAGCGAGAGCTTAAAGCCGCCCTTGCCCTGCTGCGCTCCGTGGCAGCCGCCCTGGTTACAGCCATAGCGCGTGAGGATCGGCACCACATCCGACGTAAAGCGCGGTTGTTTGGCTCCTGCGAGCCCCGTTACCGTGACGGGAATCATCAGAATCTGCCCATTACGTGTCGCGGTCAGAACCGTGCTGCCATCTTTGCGCGGCCAGAGGGTGCCGTCTTTCAGCACCGCCAGGCTCGGGTTGGCCAGCGCGAGCTTGACGTCACCGCTCACGTCACGGCCATTTTCTTCCACCAGCACCCGCGCGGAGCTATAGGCCCCAGCGAGCGTGATGGCTTTCTCGGCACCGGTAAAGGCGAGTGTGGTTTTGGCAGGCGGCGGCGGTGCGCTATAGCTTAGGGCTCCTAGGCCCAGCAATGCCCCGATGCACAGCAGTTTTCTCATGGCGTTTATTATACCTCTGCTTTGCGCGGTAAAATAGAGTGTTATGCCCATTTACGAGTACCGCTGCAAGTCCTGCCAGCAGAGCTTTGAGACACTGCGCTCTTTTTCCCAAAAAGACGAGCCCACGCCCTGTCCCGAGTGCGGAACCCCAACCAAGACACGCCTGCTCTCGCTGACGGCAGCCCAGAGCCATGGAGAAAGCTGCGGCTGGGATGCAGGAGCCAATGCCTGCGTGCGCCCTGGCTGAGCGCTTCCCACCCGGCGCTGACCCGTGCGGTCGGCCTTTTTTTAATTTTTGCTTTTTTTGCCCCTCTCTGACGATACAGACTTCACCATGCCTGAAAAACGCTACTACATCACCACGCCTATCTACTATGTCAATGGAGTTCCCCATGTGGGCAGCGCCACGACCACGCTTCTGTGCGATGCCCACACGCGCTACCGCAAGCTCCGGGGCGACGACGCGTACTTCCTCACCGGCACTGACGAGCACGCGCAGAAAGTCGCGGATGCGGCGGCAAAAGCGGGGAAGACGCCCCAAGCTTTTGTGGATGACGTCAGCCAGCGCTATGTGGAGTGCTGGCAGTATCTGGGAGTAGACTACAATAGCTTTATCCGTACCAGCGAGGAGCGCCACAAGAAAGTCGTCCGCGAGGTATTCCAGAGGCTACAAGCCAGCGGCGATATTTACTTAGGTGTCTACGAAGGCTGGTACTCCGTGGCCGATGAGACCTTCTTCCGCGACACCGATGTGGACGAGAACGGGATCGTCAAAGAGACCGGCGCAAAAGTGGTGCGCATTCAAGAAGAAGTCCACTACTTCAAGCTCTCGGCCTACGGTGAGCGGCTCAAGGCCCATATCGCCGCCAACCCGACTTTTCTCCTGCCCGAGACGCGCCGCAATGAAGTGCTGGCGATGATCGACGATGGCCTGCGCGATATTGCGATCTCCAGAAAAAACGCAGGCTGGGGCATTGAAGTCCCTGGCGACGAAGGCAAAGTCTTCTATGTCTGGTTCGATGCGCTCATCAACTACTTGAGCAACACCGGCTGGCCCGAGAACGAGAACTTTGACACGCTCTGGCCCGCCGATGCCCACTTAATGGCCAAAGAGATCTACGCTCGCTTCCACGCCACGTTCTGGCCCGCGATGCTGATGGGGCTGGGCCTGCCGCTTCCCAAGCATGTGGTCGGGCATGGCTGGTGGACGGTCGGCGGTGAGAAAGGCAGCAAGAGCAAGGGCAATATCCCTGAGCCCAAAGCCGTCGTGGATGCGCTCGTTACGGCCAGTGGCGCGTCGGAGAGCGCGGCGAAAGACGCCCTGCGCTACTATCTCCTGCGCGACATCCGCTTCACCGACGACTCCGAGTTCTCGCTGGAGTTTCTGGCGGGGCGCTGGAACGCCGACCTGGGCAACGACTACGGCAATGTCCTCAACCGCATTCTAAAAGCCACCTACTTCGACGGCACGATTCCCACCAATGCACCGCTTGATGCAGGGCTCACCGCGCTGGCCGCAGAGACGGTCGCCGCCTACACGAAAGCCCTGGAGCGCTTCGAGTGGGGCAACGCACTGGCTGCCGTCTGGCCGCTCCTGCGTGCTGTCAATGTCTACCTCGCGGAGAAAGCCCCATGGAAAGCCGCAAAGGCAGGCGAGACCGAGGCTGTCGCGGAGGCCGTCTACAACGCGCTGGAAGGCGTGCGTCTGGCGACCTATCTGCTCTCGCCGGTCATGCCCAAGATCGCCGAGGAAGTGGCCCAGCAGCTGGGCTTGGCCTCGATCACGGCAGGCACCTGGGAAGACAACACTCGCTTTGGCGCTCTGTCCGGCGGCATCAAGACCGGCGAGCCCGCCCCGCTCTTCCCGCGTGTGGACACAAAAAACTTATCTTTAACGGAGAAACCCTTGGAAACGACCCCTGCGCCTATCGCGGCGCCCGAAGCCCCTGCTGAGACCAGCAACGAGATCACGATTGACGACTTTCTAAAAGTCGAGCTGCGTGTCGCCGATATTGTGGCGGCGGAGAAAGTAGAGGGGGCCGACAAGCTCCTGAAGCTCCAGCTCAAGATCGGCGAGGAAGACCGCCAGATCGTCAGCGGCATCGCCACGGCCTACACGCCTGAGGAGCTCATCGGGCGGCAGATCGTCGTGGTCTACAACCTCAAGCCCCGCAAGATGCGCGGTGTCGAGAGCAAGGGCATGCTCCTTGCCGCCACCGATGCCGAGGGCAATGCGATCCTGCTCCAGCCCGACAAGAAAGCCGACTCCGGTAGCACTGTTCGGTAGTAAAGGAAGGAAAACCTCGTCGCTGGGCCGAACTTTTCTTTAGACTTTTAGTTCTTTGGGAGAAGAAGCAATGACACGACGAGGTTTTCTGGACGAGGCGTTCTTTGCGGCGGCGATTGCGTCGCTGACTGCATCCGGGGCGTTTGCCACGGAGCCGGAGCCAAGCCGCCCACGACGGCGCTATGGAGCGGCGGATAAAGTGCGGATGGCGGTGATTGGGGTGCATGGACGGGGGATGGCCCATGTCGATGGCTACTTGGGCCAGCCCGATGCCGAGATCGTTGCGATCTGTGATGTGGACTTAAGCTCCGCGGAAAAAGCGGCGGCGGCGATCGAGAAGAAGACGGGCAAGAAGCCCAAGATCTACCAGGACCTGCGTAAGGTTTTTGAAGACAAAGAAATCGATGCCGTCTCTTGTGCTCTGCCGATCCACTGGCACGCACTTGCGGCGTCTTGGGCGATGCAGGCAGGCAAGGATGTCTATGTGGAGAAGCCCTGTAGCCACAATGTGAGCGAAGGACGGCGGCTGGTGCAGCTTCAGCAGCGCACTGGGCGCATCTGCCAGGTGGGAACCCAGAGCCGCTCCGCAAAAGCCGTGCAGCAGGGGATTAAGTTTCTGCACGATGGCAAGCTGGGCAAGGTGACCATGGCGCGGGGGCTCTGCTACAAGCCGCGCAAGAGCATTGGGATCAAGCCCGACGGCCCCGTGCCTGCGGGCGTGGACTACGACATCTGGCTAGGCCCGGCTCCCAAGCGGCCTTTTAACCCCAATCGCTTCCACTACGAGTGGCACTGGAACTTCGACTACGGTGCGGGAGATCTGGGCAACCAGGGCATCCACCAGATGGACATTGCGCGCTGGGCACTGGGCAAGCACGAGCTCCCGCTGGGGGTCGAGACCATTGGCTGTCGGCTGGGCTATGTAGACCAAGCCAATACCCCCAACACCGTTGTCTCTACCTACGACTATGGCGACAAGCAGCTCATCTTCGAGGTGCGTGGCCTGCCGACGGAAAAGTTCATGGGAGCGGATATCGGCGATATTGTCTACGGTGAGAATGGCTATGTTGTCTTTACTTCTAGCTACGGCAAGGCAGCGGCATTCGACAAAGAGGGCAAGCCTCTGGAGACCTTTAGCGGCGGCGGGGATCACTTTGCGGCGTTTATCAAAGCCGTTAAGAGCCGTCAGCAGTCTGATTTGGCTGCGCCGGTTCTGGAAGGCCATCTCTCCAGCGCACTCTGCCATCTGGGCAACGTGAGCTATCGCTTGGGTAAAGAAGGCGATCCGGCCAAGAGCAACTTTGAAAACAAGCCGTTTGGTGAGGCGTACTCGCGCATGATGCAGCATCTCACGGCTAACAATGCGCTCACGCCCGATGCCAAGCTGCGCTTTGGGGCGAGCCTGAAGTTCGATCCCAAGAAAGAGCGCTTTGTGGGGGCAGGTGATAGTGAGGCAAATAAGCTGCTCACCCGCGAGTACCGCAAGGGCTTTGAGCTTCCCAAGGCGTAAATCGCACTCGCAGGGGAGGAATCGCTTCCTCCCCTGTCGAAAACCGGTTCATGCCAAAACCTGAACTACTCCGCCGCAGTGCCGTTGCCGGAGCCGCCGCTGCGGGCGTGATGCTCACGGCGGGCGCTGCCGATGCCCAGAGCATCCCGGTGCGTGTCACTGCTGAGCGTGCCGATAGCGCTGCCGCGCCTCTCTCGCTGACGGTCTCCCAGGCCGATCTCAAGAAAAAGCACACACTTCCCAAAGGTGCGACGCCACTGACCTGCCAGATTCAGGCCGCGGGGAAAGACAAGGCAACTCTGGTTTTTGTGGCTCCCGCGCTCAAGAAAGGCGAGTCTAAGCTCTTTGTGCTGACGCCGGGTAAGGCCGCTACAGTTCAAGTCAAAGAAGCCGGTAAGAACGCCGAGATCCTGATCGGTGGCCAGCTCTTCACCCGCTATGACACCACCACCGGCCCTAACAAGCCCTATCTCTACCCCATTCAGGCCTTTGGTGGCAAGCACATGACCCGGCGCTGGCCGCTAGAAGAAGTGGGCCACGAGGAGAAAGACCACCCGCACCACCGAGGGCTCTGGTTCACCCACGGCGAGATGAACGAGGTGGATTTCTGGACGGAAGTGGCGAAGGCGGGGCACCCGATTGGCAAGACCGTCAATACCGGCTACTCCGTTCTGGAGAGCGGCGCGGTCTATGGCAAGCTCGGTACCAAGACCGACTGGATCACGGAGGCGGGCAAGACGATTGCCAAAGACACCCGCGAGATTGTCGTCACGCCTGTCGGGGAGAGCATCTTGCTGGACTTCTCGGTGACGGTCACGGCGGTGGGCGGCCCTCTCACTTGGGGCGATACCAAAGAAGGGACTTTTGCGCTCCGCGTCCCTGAGATCATGAAAGCCGAAAAGGAGGGGCAGGGGAGGTTAGAAAGCGCCGAGGGCGTGAAAAACGCGGCAGTCTGGGGGAAACCATCGCCATGGCACGACTACTGGGGGCCGGTGGAGGCAGGCGGCGAGACCTTCGGGATCGCGATCTTTGACTCTCCGAGCAACCTGCGCTACCCCACCACCTGGCACTCGCGCACCTACGGCCTCTACGCCGCCAACCCCTTTGGCCTCCACGACTTTGACGCCACCAAAAAGACCGACCGGCACGCCGGGCAGCTCATTACTCCCGAAGGCAAGTCCGTCACGTTTGCCTACCGCGTTCTCTTCCACAAAGGCGACACCCGCGCCGCCAAGATCGCCGAGAGCTTCAACGCCTGGGCCACCCCGCCGAAAGTCGAGCTTGCCAAATGAGCACCCTGAGCAACGACGACAAAAAACAGAAGTGGTGGCAAGGAGTGCCGCGCTATGCCTGGATCGTGCTGGGCGTCTCCGCGCTCGGCTGGCTCTTCGATACGATGGATCAGAACCTCTTCAATCAGGTGCGACAGTCATCACTGGTGGACATTCTCGGGAAGGACGCCCCCAAGGAGCTCGTCGCTGACTGGAGTGGGAAGCTAACCGCCATCTTTCTAATCGGCTGGGCAGTCGGCGGGTTTATCTTTGGGGCGCTTGGGGATAAGTT
>NZ_CBAYMC010000104.1:0-14444 GCF_964826245.1 Armatimonas sp.
AAGTTGCCTCGCGTAGGTGTCCCGGGAAAAGGCAGGTCGCGAAGTAGTAGCTCGTGCCGTGTTTTTTATTGAGCCGTCGGGCTACCTCAACATCATCCATTCGACAGTGTTCGACCTGCTTTCGCGAGAGAGGCACTTCCAAGTAGTTGGTAGGCATTATTTTTCCAAACGTCAGTAAGAGTAAGAGGTTCCCACTTCGTTTGGTACAATACTACCCGATGCCCCGCCGCGAGCTCCCTATCGCTATTGCTCTTATCTTGCTGATCGTCGTTGTCAGCGTGGTTCAGCCGCGCTTTCTCTCCGAGTCGTCCATTCAGTCCGTCTTGCTTTGGTTGCCGCTCATCGCTGTCTGTGCGATGGGCCAGATGCTGGTAATCTTAACCCGTGGGATTGATGTCTCGGTGGGCTCGACCCTTGCGCTTGCCGGAATGCTCACCGCGATGCTACTGCGAGATCACAAAGACCTGAATGTTTTTCTTGCCGCCGCGATTGGCGCGGGAATTGGCGCGGGGCTGGGTGCAATCAATGGCCTCCTCATTGCCTACGCTCGTGTCCCTGCCATTGTGGCGACGCTGGCGACACTCGGAATCTACCGGGGGCTGGCCTTTGTAGTGAGCGGTGGTGTGCAGGTTAACGACTACGAGATTCCCAAGGCGCTGGCGGCCTGGACCACCAATGGGCTCTTTAACAACAAGCTCCCCGGGGTGGTCTTAGTGGCGGTGCTGGTGGCGCTTCTCACCCATGCCTTTCTCACGCGAACTCGAATCGGTAGAAATCTCTATGCCATCGGCGGCAACCCCGATGCGGCGGCGCTCCGTGGTGTCCCGGTGCGTCCGGTGATCCTGCTTGCCTATGTTCTCTGCGGCATGGGCGCGGGGCTCGCGGGCGTGCTCTACGCCAGCCGCTTTGGCAACGTCAACCCTGCCAGCATCGGCTCCGGCTTCGAGCTGCTGGTGATTGCTGCCGCCGTCATCGGCGGCACGAGCATCTTTGGTGGTGTCGGGAGCGCCACAGGCGCGTTTCTTGGCTGCGTACTCCTCGGTGTGATCAACGTCGCGCTCTCCGTCCTACAGGTCGCCGACACCTGGCAGACCGCCGTCTACGGCCTCGTCATCCTCGCCGCGATCCTCTTTGACGACGCCACGGCGCGCCGCCTGCGCCTCAACGCCACGGGGGAAGAGTGATGAAAAAGCTTCGTGCGTTTATCCCCGAGCTGGTCGCGGTGGGCTTGCTGATCATCGCCTTTATCGTCAGTGCCGCCCGTGAGCCGCGCTTTCTCGATGTGGCGTATCTCTTTGACCGCTCGACGCTCTATACCGAGACGGCGCTGCTGGCGATTGCGCTGACGTTGGTGATCGTCGCCGGGCACATTGACCTCTCTTGCACGGCGATTCTCGCGCTAGTCGGGGCGATTGTGACGACGCTCAACAGTAAGGGGCTGCCGTTTGGTCTTTGCGCCGCGCTTGCCCCCGTGCTGGGCGGCTTGCTGGGGGCAATCAACGGCTGGCTGGTCGCCAAGCGCCGCCTGCCGTCGCTTGTGGTGACGCTCGGCACGATGGCGCTCTTTCGGGGCGGGGCGCAGATACTTTTAGGCGACCACTCCTTGCCCGTCCCCGAGAGCTTCCAGCACTTCGAGAAGCTCGCCATTCCGCGCACCTACGTCCACGCGCCGCTCTTTCTGACCCTGGGCTTTGCGATTGCCGCGGGCCTGCTGCTCCATAAAGCTGTCTTCGGGCGCTTGGTAAACGCCGTGGGCACCAACGCGGAAGCCGCTCGCTACTCGGGCGTTCCGGTACCGGGCGTTCTGATGAAGCTCTTTATTCTCTCGGGAGCCGTCGCCGGAATCGCCTCCCTCACGCTTCTCTCCCGTCTTGGTGTTGCGCGCTTCGACCACGCGCGTGGGCTAGAGCTCGACGCCATCACCGCTGTGGTTCTCGGAGGCACCAGCATCTTCGGCGGGCGCGGCACGATCTTCGGCTCACTCGCGGCGCTGATGCTTATCGGTGTCGTTCAGACCGGCATGGGAGTCGCAGGTGTGAAAGCCGAGAACCAGGTTACCGCCATTGGCATCCTGCTCCTCGTCGCCGTGCTCCTCGCCAATGTCACCAGCCGCAAGAAGCGATAAAATGGCACGGAGATAGTCCTATGCCGCAAACAATTGAAGAGCGAGTTGCCCAGATCGAAGAGGAACTTAAACAACTGCGTCAGCAGCTACCCACTACAAAGAAAACGGGTTGGCGTGCTTTGGTGGGAACGTTCGACGACGATCCTGCTTTTGACGAAATTGTCCGACTTGGCAAAGAGTATCGAAATTCTCAGGTGCCCAACTACGAGGAATCGCAGCCTTAGTTATGTATTTGTTAGATACAAATCATCTGAGCCAGCTACAGCGTCGCGGCCCGGCTCAAGAGTATCTAAGCATGCGTTTAGAGCAAGTGCCCTCGGAACAAGTGGCCACGGCAATTGTCTGTTTGGAAGAAGAGTTTCGGGGATGGATGGCTTATCTTGCCTCGCTACGGTCGGTTGAGGCACACGTCCAAGCCTATCACAGACTTCAGGTACTCCTGGGGAATTTTACTTCTCTAAACGTCTTGCCTTTTGACCAAGCCGCGCTGGATGTTTTCCAGGAACTCTGGTTGCGGCGTATTCGTGTCAGTACCATGGATCTGAAAATTGCCGCAATTGCCCTCGCGAGTGATGCAACTCTGTTGACACAAAACACAGCGGATTTTGCCCGAATTGCCGAACATACTCCCCATCTACGGTTTGAGGATTGGACTGTTGCGCCATGAATCGCTCTTGGCTATGGTGGGGAGCTACCAGCATCTGGTGGGCGGCGAGCCTCATCATTTTTAGCGATCCTGCCGTGAGTTTTGGTCTTGCCTGGATTCTTGCAGTGACTGGCATTGGCTTGGCTGTGCTCTGGCTGATCCGTTTTGTTGTGGCTCTGCACCAACCCGAATGGCGGCGGCTCTTGGTGAAGGAGGCAACCGTTGCGATTCTCATGACATGTGTGGCTATCAGCCCTATTGCGCGTCAGATTCGCTTTCGCCTGAGTAAACCTGCGCTCAATGCCTATGCTAGGAATCCAAGAGAGGCCGAAAATGTTACTCTTGGCCTCTATCGGTTTGAGGGGATCTATCAGACAGAAGACGGCTGGCTGTTTGACCTTGGCGATAGTGGACTGGTGGAGAAAAGTGGCTTTCTCTACCATCCCGGTTCACCGCCAACCGACAACCCGGTGACGAAACATGAGCACTGGTACGGCCCTTGGTATCTTCAGAGCATTGACAGAATGCGGTAACTCAGACGGGGAAACCTGGGGCGCACTTGATCTGATAGGCTTGGCCATGGTGGTAGCCGGGGTGGAAGGCGAAGCGGGCGAGGGCGCCGCGTCCGGTGATGATCGGCCCCAAGGCGCTCTTGATCTCTTTTTGGAGCAGCGCTTCGGATGGCTCGTAGATGACTTCTTTTACCTGAGCGGCCGCCGTGGCAAGTGCCTCGGCGACGAGAGCAGGGGTGATCTCTTCGGCAGAGTACGGAAACGGGTTGTCGTTGACCACGCCCTCGGTGGCGGTCTTGGCAACGCGCTCTAGGTTCTCCGGGACGGGCGTGCCCTGGAGCTGGCTCAGAAACCAGATCTCCACCCCGGCGACATGGATCGCCATCTCACCGATAGTCAGTGCGCCCAGATAGAGGCGGAAGTTAAGCTGCTCCTGGCTCATGGCCAGAACTTCTTGGTCGAATCGTCCCCGGCTCAGCTCCCAGGACACAGAAAAATCACTACGCATGCTGCTATTCTACCCGCTTGTGTTTCCGTGTTGTGCTTCCGTGAGCGAGGACGATTTTCTACCACTAATTCTCAGCATGGGCTATTGCTAAATGCGGCAGGAAACCCTTAAAATCAACTTGTAATCAAAGGAGCTTTTTTTATGCCGCTACGTTTTCGTCAAGTCCACCTCGACTTTCACACCTCCCCCGACATTCCTGGCATTGGCGCGGAGTTCGATGCAACGGAGTTCGCGAACACGCTGGAAAAGGCCAGTGTGGACTCCATCACATGCTTTGGGCGCTGCCATCACGGCTGGCTCTACTACGACAGCAAGGCGCATCCGGAGCGCGTTCATCCGCAGCTTGCCAATCGCAATTTACTGCCGGAGCAGATCGCGGCGTGTCATGCGAAGGGGATCCGCGTGCCGATCTACTTGACCGTGCAGTGGGACGACTACACAGCGGAGCGGCACCCGGAGTGGCTGATGATCGATGAAGAGGGGCGGCAGCACGGCACCAAGCCTTTTGAGGCGGGTTTCTACCGTGTGCTGGATGTCTTTCATCCCGGCTACCGGCAGTTTCTCTTTGACCATGTCAAAGACGTGTTTGCGTGTGTCTCTGAAGTCGACGGGCTGTTTTTTGACATCGTCGGAACACGTGTCTCGTTTGCACCGCACTGGATCGCGGCGATGGACGCGGCAGGGCTGAACCCACAAGACGCGTCGGATCGCCAGCGCTTTGCCACGCAGGTGATCCAGGACTGGCAGGCGGAGATGACCGCGTTTGTACGGACGCTCAGCCCGGACTGCACGATTTTCTACAACTCGGGCCATGTTGGGACGCGGCACCGGGGCGAGTCTGAGAGCTACACGCACTGGGAGCTTGAGTCGCTACCCTCGGGTGGGTGGGGGTATCTACACTTCCCGCAGGCCCAGCGCTACGCGAGGACGCTGGGGCTGCCGTGTCTTGGGATGACCGGCAAGTTCCACACGTCGTGGGGGGATTTTCACTCTTTCAAGAACCCGGCGGCGCTGGAGTTCGAGTGCTTCCACATGCTGGCGCTCACGGCCCAGTGCTCGATTGGCGATCAGCTGCATCCGTCGGGCAAGATTGACGCGGCGACCTATGACTTGATCGGGGGGGTCTACGGCCAGGTAAAGCAGAAAGAGCCCTGGTGCGTCGGCGCAACCCCCGTGACCGATGTGGCGCTGATGACCAGCGAGGAGTTCACCGAGTACACACCCAATGGGGGCCGTAACATTGCCCACCTTCACGGCGCGATTCGCCTGCTTCAGGAGCTGGGAGTCCAGTTCGATATCGTGGATAGCCAGTCGGACTGGATGCGCTACAAGCTTCTTATCCTGCCTGATGAAATTCCCTTCGACACCCGAATGTCGTCGAAGCTTGATGCTTTTGTCTACAACGGCGGCACCGTGATTGCCTCGTACAAGTCTGGGCTGGACAGCGAGGGCCAGTTTGCGACCCGTGAGCTGGGCGTGAAGGCGATGGGGGATGCGCCGTTCTCGCCGGACTTTATCGTGCCGGGCAATGGCATTGGGGAGAGCCTTCCTAAGACGGGCCACGTGATGTACCAGAAAGCGCTGGAAGTGGAGCCAAGCAGTGGAGGGAGCGTGCTTTGCTGGACTGAAGTGCCTTACTTCAACCGCACCTGGCGGCACTTCTGCTCGCATGCCCACACACCGTCATCGGGAGAGCGCAAGTACCCCGCAGTCGTGGCGAGCGGCGCAGGAATCTACTTTGCCCATCCGATCTTCCGACAGTACCAGCTCAACGCCCCGCTCTGGGTGAAGACCATGCTCAAAGACGCGATTGCGCAGCTCTTACCCAAGCCCGTGCTGAGCGTCAAAGGCCCGTCGTCGCTGCTGGCTACGCTCAACAAGCAAGAGGCAGAAAACCGGCATATCGTGCACCTTCTCCACTACATCCCCGAGCGGCGTGGGCAGGCCTTTGACGTGATCGAGGACGTGATTCCTGTGCACAACATCGAAGTCACGGCGAGAGTTGGTCGGCCTGTGAGGAGTGTCAAGCTCGTCCCCAGCGGCGAGGTGTTAGAGTTCGTGAGCGAGGCTGGAGCCGTAAAGTTCACCGTCCCAACCATCAATGGCCACGCAATGATCGAGCTCGCGTAGCGTTTTCACGGAACCCAGCGCCTGAGGCCACCGTTATCTGCGGTGGCCTTTTTTGTTTTCTGAGCCGAAAAATAAACTCTCTCTGTGTCTTGACAAACTGACTGACCAGACGGTATTTTAAAAACTGACTGGACGGTCAGAAACTATGCGAAAGCCGGAAAAACTCGAAGAGCTACTCAATGCCGCTCACAATGTCGTCATGCGCGATGGTGTGACGCGCTTGACGCTGGAGCTGGTGGCGCGTGAGGCGGGGGTGAGCAAGGGCGCGGTGCTCTACTACTTCCCCACCAAAAATGCGCTGATCGGTGAGATGATCAAGACCCACTTAGAGCGTAGTCGCCAGCTCTGGATGGACTGTCTGGTAGAGGAACCCGAGGGGGTGCCGGGGCGCATTACCCGTGCCTGGATCAAAAGTGCGCGCGAGTGTGAGGGAACCAAAGTCCCGGAAGGGGCGGGAATGCTAGCTGCTATCGCCAACGATCCCGCACTTTTAAGCATCATCCATGAGCGAATCGCTGTCTGGAAAGCGGAGCTGGAAGGCGATGGTCTTCCGCCGGAGCGCCTGCAAGTGATTCGCTATGCGATGGATGGCATTAAGTTCTGTGAGCTGATGGGAATTGAGCCACCCATCGGCTCAGACCGTGACCAGCTCATTGACTATCTTTTACGACTGGCGACGCCTGGGGGATCGCTTTAAGACTTATGATGAGACATCAACCCAAACTAATTATTGCCTTGCTAGGAGTTGCTCTCCTATCACTCGACAGTGTTCGTGCACAGCAGCAGCAGCTCATGCCCATTCGCTCGCTGGATGAGGCCCTCAAGCTGGCCCACGAGAAAAGCCCGAGCCTACGGCAGTCCAAAGAGCGTGCGCTGAAAACGCAGCAGACCATCAACCAGATTCTCTCTGCGCGAAAGCCACAAGCCAGCGTCCGTGCCAGCTACACGCGGCTCCTGAACGGCGGCTCCGGTTTTGGAGGCGGCGGTGCGGCGGGGGGAGGTGCGGTGCAGAACCCATTTCCCGTTCTGCTTCAAAACAACCCTCCCGGCGTGCAGCCTGTCCAGCTACCTGCCAGCAGCCGTGCGGAGGCCACCCCAACCCCGACCCCTGCGCCCACGGGGGGAGGCGGCTTTGGGAGTGGTGTAGATCTGAACCAGCAGTCCGTGAGCCTGAGCATCACCCAGAACCTGGACCTCGCGGGCGTCATCAAGCTTGCCAACCAGCTCGGGGATCTTGAGCTAGAGGTGCAGGCACTCGACTACCAGCGCCTTCTGATGGACACCAACTTTAATGTCCGTAGCGCCTACTACGGCCTGCTCCGTGCGGAGTCGCTGGTGAAAGTCTCTGCTGCTGCCGTGGCACAGAGTGAAGAGGCGCTCAAAGTGGCTCGCTCGCAGTTCAACGCAGGCACCGTCGCTCAGTTCGATGTCCTCCGCGCCCAGACCCAGCTCGCCAACAACCAGCAGTCGCTGATCTCGGCGCGTAATCAAGTAAATCTCTCCAAAAATGCCTTTGCCAATAGCCTGGGAGTAGACCCAGGAACGCCCGTCGAGCTTGCAGCACCCATGGAGATGAAAGAAAAAGACCCGATCCCGGTGTTTGAGGAGAGCAAGCTGATCGAGGCGGCGTATCAGGCGCGGCCCGAGGCGCGGCAGGCGGAGATCTCGCTGACCAAGGCGGCTAAGAACATCCAGCTCTTTGGACGCGGGCTTGCCCCCTCGCTAGGCGCATCCCTCTCGGCCAACTATAACCCCAATCCTGCGTTTATTAACAATCAGACCACGGGTTCTATCTCTGTAGGCCTGACGGTGCCTCTGAGCGATGGGGGAGCGTCCAAGGCGCAGACTGAGGCGGCTCGATCGGATCAGCGTGCGGCGGAGATTCAGAAAGAACAGTATCGAAACGGGATCAAAGCGGAGGTGCAACAGGCGATTATCGCGCTCCGGGATGCCCATGAGCGCGCCCAGACCGCCTGGGGAGCGGTTGAACAAGCGCGTGAAGCCTATCGCATTGCTCAAGTCCGTTTCCGTGAGGGGGTGGATACCCAGCTTTCTGTCAACGATGCCCAGATCTCGCTTACTCAGTCTGAAACTAATATCGTCAATGCCCGCTATGACTACCTCACCGCGCTGGCCCGCTTAAACCGTGCTTTAGGAAAAGAGTAAATGAAAAATTACGTGAATTATTCCCCCCTAACCCCCGCCCAGCGGGGGGAATATATGGAAAATTCCCTACTGTCCCCCCGCCAGGCGGGGGTTAGGGGGGGGCTGGTCGGCCTCGCGCTCCTCTCGCTGCTGGCCGGATGTGCGCCGCAAACGAAACCGGAAGGAAAGAAGCCAGAGACTGCTGCTGCGGCTACCTCGGGAATGCCGGTGCGGGTGGCGGTTGCGACCGAGAAAGAAGTGACGAAAGCCGTTGCTGTCACGGGCTCGCTGGCCGCCACCGAGACCGTCGAGCTGGGAGCGAAAGTCAGTGCCCGCGTGAGCTTTGTCTCCGCCCGTGAGGGTGAGCCAGTGCGCCGAGGCCAGCTTGTGATCCAGCAAGATACCTCCGACTACGACTCGCAAGTGCGCTCGTCGGAGGCGCAGATCAAGAGTGCGGAAGCGGCGATTAAGAACGCACTGGCCGCTATTGAGAGCGCAAAGTCTGGCTACCAGAGTGCCCAGGTCAAGCTCGATCAGGCGCGCACGAACTTTAAGCTCAGCGGATCACAGAGTGATGTGGGGGTGAAAGATGCCGAGCAGCAGCTAGCCTCGGCGAAGGCTCAGTTGGAGATTGCCAAGAACCCCCAACGCACGCAGGAAGTCTCGGTCGCTGAGAATGGTGTGGCACAGGCACAGGCCAACTATGAGCGTGCTGTCAGTGACCGAAAGCGCTACGAGAACTTGGTGCGTGAGGGAGCGGCAGCGCAGATCACCCTGGATCAGTATGCCACGCAAGAAAAAGTCGCCAAGGCCACACTCGATACAGCCAAGTCGCAGCTAGAGCTTGCTCAGATCGGGGGGCGCGACGCGTCTATCCGTCAGTCGCAGGCCGCCGTGGCCCGTGCGGAGTTTGGGCTGAAGCTGGCAAAGTCTAATGTCCAGCAGACCGATGTCCGTAAAGACGATATCAAGGCCGCTCAGGCAGGAGTGAGCCAGGCAAAAGCGGCGCTTTCCCAGTCCGAGGCGGGATTAAGCTCGGCGCAGGCACAGCTCGCTCAGGCCCGTGCAGGACTCTCTTCGGCGCAGCAGCAAGTCGCCAATACCAAGATCTACTCCTCGCTGGATGGCATTGTCTCCAAGCGTAGCGCTGAAGTTGGGCAGCTTGCCGCGCCGGGGGGCTCACTGCTGAGCATTGTCGCGCTGGACACGGTGTTCTTTGAGGCGCAAGTGCCGGAGACCGAGATCGCGCAGGTGAAGCTGGGAATGGCGGTCGAGGTGAAAGTCGATGCGCTCCCCGGACGGAGCTTCTCGGGAAGTGTCGCCAAGCTCTACCCGACGGGAAGCACGAGTAGCCGGAGCTTTGTGGTGCGTGTTGCGCTCCCCAATCCTGCTCGGACGCTGCGCCCTGGAATGTTTGCTCGCGGCAGTGTGGTGCTAGAGAAGCGGCGCGGCGTGGTGGTCTCCAAAGACGCGCTGGTCAAGAGCGAAGACGGAGCGTTTGCCGTCTTTGTGGCCAAGGGGGATACGGCCGAGCAGCGCAAAGTGACGCTAGGCGTGACAACCGCGGAGACGGCGGAGATTCGAAGCGGTGTGAGTGTGGGCGAGCAAGTGATCGTGGTGGGGCAGACGGCTCTACGAGACGGAGCCGCGATCCGTGTGATCGCAGACGTGGTGAGGAACTAAACGATGTGGCTGACAAATCTTGCGATTAAGCGACCGGTAGCGATCCTGATGCTCATCGGGGCGCTGCTGGTGATGGGCTTGCAGGGATTCTTTAAGATGCCCGCTGAGCAAGACCCCCGTGTCGAGTTTCCCTTTGTGACGGTCAGTACGGTCTACCCCGGCGCGGGGCCGGGCGAGATCGAGACACTCGTCACAAAGCCCATTGAAGATGCTGTCGGCTCGGTCAATGGCGTTAAAAACGTCACCAGCACCAGCCAGCAGGGCATCTCCACAGTGGCGATTGAGTTCTTGCTCTCCACCAACGCCGATGTGGCCGCCGCCGATGTCCGCGGAAAAGTGGATGCTATCCGGGCTCGCCTGCCGCGTGAGGTGGATGCCCCCACGATCCAGAAGGCCAACACCAGCGCCACCCCGATTCTCTACATGGCGATGCGCTCCAAGATCGGGCGCAGCAATAAAGACGTTCGTGACTTGGCCGATAGAGTTGTCAAGGACCAGCTTGGGCAAGTCTCGGGGGTCTCGTCGGTGATTGTGACGGGCGGCGATAAGCGCGAGCTACGTGTTAGCCTAGACAAGAACCGGCTCGATGCCTACGGCCTGACCGTCAGCGAGGTCGCCACTGCGATCCAGAGCCAGAACCTCAATGCTCCCTCGGGACGCGTGACCGAGGGCAATCGCGACTACTCTGTCCGTGTGATCGGCGAGTTCGCCAGCCCCGACGAGCTTCGTGGTCTGCGCTTGAGCTTTGGGGGCAAGAACGGCTCGCCCGATAGAACCATTGCGCTGACGGATCTAGGAACGGTTGAGGACACGATCGCCGAGCGCACCGAGAACGCCTCTCTCTCGCAGCGCTCTGGTGCTGGGCCCCTGCCGGACTCCACCGACACGGTCTCGATCTCCATCCAGAAGACAAGCGAAGGGAACACGGTAGATATTGCCAAGGGGGTTCAAAAGCAGATGCTGACCCTGGCAAAGCTACTCCCGGAAGATATAGAGTTCACCACGACCCAGGACAAAGCGGTTAAGACTGAAGAGAACCTCAAGGATGTGGAGATGACTCTGGTGATCGGAGCACTGCTTGCGATCACGATTGTCTTTTTCTTTCTGCATAACTTCCGGGGGACGCTTATTGTTGCGCTCTCAATCCCCACCTCGATTATTGCCACTTTCCTGGTGATGTACGGCCTTGGCTTCACCCTCAACTCCATGACGCTCCTGGGGCTCTCGCTTGCCGTCGGAATTCTGGTGGACGACTCCATCGTGGTGATCGAGAATATCTACCGCCACCTCGCGATGGGAGAGACACCGGAAGAAGCGGCACGCAATGGGCGCAACGAGATCGGTACCGCCGCGGTTACGATCACGCTCGTGGATGTGGTGATCTTCGTTCCCGTCGCGTTTATGGGCGGCATCGTCGGTCAGTTCTTCCGGAGCTTTGGTTTAACCGTCGCGATCGCCACTCTCTTCTCGCTGTTCATGAGCTTTACTCTTGCCCCGATGCTGGCCTCGCGCTGGTACCGTAAAGGCGAGTATCAAGAGCCGCACGAAGGGTTCTTTGGTGCGATCAACCGCTTCTACGGAAACCTGGAAACGCTCTACGAGCGAGCGCTCACCTGGGCGCTACGTCACCGTGGCTCCGTGGTCTTTATCGGGAACATGGCCCTTGTCTTGGTGATTCTCTGGATCGCGGCGGCAGGCAGTGGCGCGGGTGCGATTAAGATGGCGATGCCGCTGGCGATGATTCAGCTTGCTGTCGGTGCGGCGCTGGTGCTCGCTTCCAAGCTGCGCAAGCGCTTCACCCTAGAGCCAATTGTCACCGCCGCGATTGGTGCGATTGCGACGATTGTCGTGACTGTCCTTGCGGGGCAGCTTGGCAAGCCGCTGGGCTTCCGGTTTGCACCAGGCCAGGATCAAGGACAAGTCGCTCTCAATATCGAGCTTCCGGCGGGAGCGAGCTTGGATGCCACTAGCGGCGTTCTCAAACAGATCGAGAGCCGCCTGCGCGATATCCCGGAGATCCAGTACATCGAGAGCTCTGCGGGCTCGACCGCAGCCGGTGGGTTTCAGGGCGGCGGCAACAACGGCACGAACTTTGGTCAGGTGCGCATTACTCTGACGGATAACATGGGGACACTGGATCGGCTGGAGCTCTGGAAAGACCACTCAGCGCTCCGCACGCGCAGCGATGTGGATATCGCGGGAGTCATTCGTGAGCGTGTCAAAGATATTCCCGGCGCGGATATCAAGACGGCAGAGGTTTCGGGCTTCAACGGAAGCGCGGCTCCTGTGCAGATCGAGATTGTCGGGCCAAGCATGGAGGAGAACGTTGCCAATGCACGAAAAGTGCGCGATATTCTCGCCAAGACTCCGGGCATCTTGACGCCTGACATTAGCTACAAGGCCACCAAACCTGAGGTTCAAGTGGTGTTAGATCGGGAGCGTGCGGCGCAGTTTGGCCTCAGTGTCCAGCAGGTCTCGGGTGCCCTGCGGGATGCGATTGAGGGCAATATCAACGCCAAGTTCCGCGACAACGGCGAGCAGTACGACATTCGTGTGCAGTACGACAAGCTGGATCGGTCGTCGGTGGCGGATGTTGGCAATGTGATTGTCTCCACCAAGGGTGGCCAGCCGATCCGTGTGAGCGACTTGGCGCAGACTTTAGAGGGCCGCGGCCCCACCAAGATTGACCGCAAGAACCGCCAGCGCCAGATCACGGTGACGGCCTACCTTGCGCCCGGTCTGGTGATCGGCAACATGCAGCAGAAGATCGACCCCGAGATCAAGAAGCTGGACTTTGGCAAGGCCAAGTACCAGTGGGGGGGGGAGGCCAACACACTGGCGGAAGAAGGCGTCTACATGGCGACTGCTCTCGTGCTGGCGATCACGCTGGTCTACATGCTCATGGCGGCGCTCTTTAACAACTTCCTCTACCCGCTGATCGTGATGTTCTCGATTCCGCAGGCGCTGGTCGGTGGTCTGCTCGGGCTGATTATCACGGGCAAGTCTCTGAGCATTATCGCGATGATTGGCTTCATTATGCTGATGGGACTCGTGGGTAAGAACGCGATTCTTCTCGTGGACTTCACCAACTCGCTCCGTGAGCGTGGCTACCAACGCGAAGATGCCATCCGCAAGGCGGGCCCGACCCGTCTTCGTCCGATCATCATGACCACCCTGGCGCAGATTCTCGGCGCGATGCCCATTGCCATGGCACTAGGAAAAGGCTCGGAGTTCCGTCAGCCCCTGGGAATCGTGGTCGTCGGTGGCTTGTGCCTCTCCGCACTTCTGACGCTCTTAGTCATCCCGTGTGTCTACACCGTCTTCGACGACATCGGCGAGGGCATCGGGCGGCTGAAAAAACGGATCACGCGGCGGTAACATATGGGCGCATGAGAGCGGGCGGCTAAAGCGGCCCGCTGATGCGGCAAGCAGGCTAAAGCCCGCTCCAGAGTTTAGTGCTCTGGGGCGGGCTTTTTCTTGTAGAATGGCGTATGGAGACGGCCAAGGGTTTTCTGTATTTCACGGGGCAGTTTTATCGTCGCAGCCGGACGAAAAAGGGCACGCTGGATGCACTGGGGCCGTACCGGCTCTGGCGGATTCGCCCCGATGGCACGGGCCTTAAGGCGCTGACCGATAGCAAGCAAGATGCGCTGATGACGGCGCTGGGCGCGGATCGAAACGGGGTCTATCTGGAGCGTGGGAAGCGCTTTGGGAGCGGGAACAGGCTCCACTACCTATCTCTGCGCGACGGCACGCTGAAGCGTTGTGCAGAGCTGCAGAAGTTCTCAGCGGGTCATTTCTCCTCCAACGGTCGCTTTGTGGCAAATACCAGTCAAGTCTATGACCTTCAGACAGGGAAAAAGCACGAGTTCTCCGAAGACACGATTGGCTATGCTTGGTCGCCGGATAGCAAGCGGCTCTATCTGCTGGACTATGCGAGGCGTGCGACAATTCTAGAGCTTGCCACTGGCAAAGAGTCTCCTGCTCCTGCTTTGTATAACTGTAACTGGCTTCCTGATGGCACTCTAGTGGGTGATAGTCGGCAGGAGTTCCAGGGACAGTTCCCGCTCTTGGTTCTACGTCCCGGCGCAACGAGCCTAGAGAAGCGGATGTTGAAGCCACTTGGTGAGAGAGACTGGACGGTGGGTGTCAGCCTCTTTGAGCCGCGTTATCGATGGTGGCATCCGATCCCAGGAAAATCAGACTTACTGGTGGCTGAGACGCTCGGCTCAATGTCCGATGGAGCGCACTACACCTCCGTCTTGGTGGATCTAAAGCAGCGCACTTGGAAGCCTCTCTCGCGAGGGCGGCTGGTCGGTATCAGCCCGGATGGCAAGCACATCGCCACCGCCGAAGAGGAGTGGATCGGGGAATACAAGCGCGGCGGGCGGCGCTGTGGGGCACTGGAGATCATCACGCTCGCCACCGGAAGACACCGTGCGATTACCACCAATCTTGTCTCCATCATGGGAGGCTTTTGGCGATGAAAGCGTAGAAAATCTCAGAGTGCTTTCTCTGCAGTTCTCTGATAATCGGGTAGAATAAAATCTAAGGAGAATTGGCGATGAGGCAAGATGTTTTTCTAATCGGTGCTGCTCTCTGCGGAATAACCGCACCCGTGCAAGCACAGAGTGAGACCCTGGATTTAGTCACTTTTACGCCTCCCAAGGGGTGGACGCGTGAGGCGCTGAAAAA
>NZ_CBAYMC010000105.1:0-14298 GCF_964826245.1 Armatimonas sp.
TCCCAGTCGGTTCGCACCGTGGTACTGGTAGTCGCACTCACCCACGGCAAAGAGCCCTTCGACATTGGTCTGATGGTAGGGCGTCGTGCCAGGATCGGTGCCGTCATTGACCCAGATACCCCCCATCGAGTAGTGCACGGCAGGGAAGATACGCATCGGGACATCTCGCGGATCGTCTCCGACAAACTTCTCGTAGATCTCCAACACACCACGTAGCTTCTCATCGAGCTTCTTACGGTCAATATGTGTCACGTCCAGATAGACCTGGTTCTCGCCATAGACGCCCATCTTATCGTCTACGCACTTGGCGAAGATCTCGCGGGTCGCAATATCACGTGGCACTAAGTTGCCGTACTTGGGGTACTTAACCTCTAAAAAATAGTCCCGCTCGCTCTCAGGGATGTCCTGACCAGGACGCGGATCACCGGGCATTTTGGGAACCCAGACCCGCCCGCCCTCACCGCGAACGGACTCAGAAATCAGGCGCAGCTTGTCTTCTCCGGGCACTGCGGTGGGGTGGACTTGCACGAACTCGCCATTGGCATAGTGCACGCCCTGCTGGAAAATCGCCCCCGCTGCCGTCCCCGTATTGATCACCGAGTTGGTAGACTTGCCATAGACCATGCCGGGACCACCCGTCGCCAGCACCACCGCGTCGGCATGGAACGCCTTAATCTCCATGCTCCGAAGATCCTGCGCGACGATCCCAATGCACTTTCCGGCACCGCCCTGGTCACGTACAATTCCAAGAAACTCCCAGAACTCGAACTTATTGACTTTGCCCTCGACCTCAGCGCGGCGAGTCTGCTCGTCTAGTGCATAGAGTAACTGCTGCCCCGTCGTGGCTCCAGCGTAGGCCGTGCGGTGCTTAAGAGTTCCTCCAAATCGCCGAAAGTCTAGGAGGCCTTCGTGTGTTCGGTTAAACATCACCCCCATACGGTCCAGGAGATTGATAATTCCTGGGGCCGCATCACACATATTCTTGATCAGTGTCTGGTTGGCGAGAAAGTCTCCACCGTAGCAGGTGTCGTCAATGTGCAGTGCTGGGCTATCATTTTCGCCTTTGGTGTTTACCGCGCCGTTAATTCCCCCCTGTGCACAGACGCTATGACTACGCTTGACTGGCACGAGCGAGAACAGATCCACGCTGCCCCCTGCCTCGGCGATCTTCACCGTGGTCATGAGCCCGGCAAGGCCGCCACCCACCACGATCACTCTTGCTTTTGTAGATCCTGCCATAGTTATTACTTAGCCTCCTGAACCAACATCTTAACGAAAGCCTTGTGGTCAGGCTGTGCCTGACGGTCGGCGTGACCCTTTACGGAGAAATTAATCGCCACTGCCGAGCCCAGAAGTGTCAGAGCGATTCCCAGCCCCCAGCCGAGGATAGCAATGACTTTCTGCGCCTCCTTGCCAATGGCCAGGCCCCAGCGGATTGCAAAGTTCAGCACGCCATTGCCCAGATGCAGACACGCGGAGGCGATTCCTAACAAGTAAAACGCCAGGTAGAGAGGATCGGCAAAGCGCCATGCCATCGCGCGGTAGCTGATGGACTGGAAGCCTAGCTCTTTGCCCGCCTCACCTGCCGTAAGCTCCCAGGTGTACTTCAGCACCGTAGTGTCGTAGATGTGGTAGCAAATATAGACAACCGCGAGTACACCTGACCACCGCTGAAACGTATAGAGCCAATTTCGTCCGTAGCCATAGTGCGCTATGTTGCCACCAGGCCCCGGCATTTCGGCGACGATCATCAAGCCGTAGATCGCATGAAAAAGTATAGGCAACATAATCGCGCCCAGCTCCAGCAGGATCACAAAAGGCGCGTAGCCAATCGCTTTCACCGCCGTATTGAAGGCTGCCTCGCCGTCACCACGAAGGCTATAGGAGTTGATCGTCAGGTGAAAGATCAAAAACGCCCCGATAGGAATCACTCCGGAAAGAGAGTGAAGCTTATGCAGAAGGTAGCTGTCTTTAAAAAATGACTTGCTTCCTGGCTGCCCACGTTCAATGGTTGTTGTTGCCATGGCTCTATTATAGGCGACCAACCAGTCAGAAGTAAAGCGAATCTTTCCGATAACGATTATGCGTTTTACTTCAAAACATGAACCCGTTCAACTCACAGGCGAACGGTTTTCCAGCGTGCTAGGACTGCTACGGGCAGAGCGATTAAGAGATTGAGCAGAGCTCCCACAAAAGTAAGTGAGAGCCAGTGGGCCAGGCCAATGCGCGGGTTAGAGAAGCCGTAGAGCACCCCGGACAGGACACTTCCTGCACCCACACCCAAGAGAGTCACTCCCACACCGACTCGGACAAATCGTCGCCGTAGAGCACCCACTGCCCATGCGGCGACGATTCGCGTGATTAAAAACGTTCCCAGTGTTGGCCCTGCAATGGCGGCAGTCACCAAGCCGGAGATAAAGCCTGCACCCGCTCCAATCAAGGCTTCGGTGAGCAGTGCGACACAGAGGGCCAGTGTGAGTAAAAAGTCCGGCTGAGCGCCCAAGAACGTCAGATGAACCGCCACCGACGACTGAAGGCCAATCCCAGCCGCTAATAAGATCAGATAGAGTATGAGGGCACGCCAAGAGATCTCTCTCTCAGCGGTGCCCCCCAAAGTCCCTCGGCTCATGGCCGCGGTGCCGCCAGCACAAGCACCTCACGTACCATCCCCGGCTGTGGGGCATGGGGACGAATACGGGCAATTTTGACGAGATGTGTCTGATCCTCATGTACCGACTCGACAACCCCAATCGGAATCCCTGGAGGAAAAACCCCGCCTTGCCCCGAGGTAGCAACCGTATCGCCGGGCTTGATATCTGCCGTTTTATCCAGATGTACCAGATCAATGCTGTAGCGCCGCTTCAGCTTACCATCACCCTCTTCGATTCCCTTTAGAATCCCGAAGGCTTTCCCTGCGCCTACGACCGCTCCCACACCCGAGTCTGGGTCGGTCAGGAGGCGGACTTTTGCGCTCAGTGGCCCGACTTCGATGATCTTTCCCAAAAGCCCTTCAGCCGTTCGTACGACTTGATCACGGTGGAGACCTTGGCGTGTTCCCAGAGCAATAATCACAGTCTGCTCGAGAGGCGAAGGAAGCCAGGCCACGACTTCCGCAACTTGTGGCTTGGGATTCTTGGTAGCGACAATGTCCAATAAACCACGAAGGCGGATATTCTCCGCCTCAACCGCTTTCCGCTTCTCCACTTCAAGAGCAAGAGCGGAGACTTTTTGCGCCAATGCCTGGTTCTCCCGCTCTAGTGCGACACCCCCAAACCAACCATGCCACGTCGAGGAGCCCCCTTGCTTTGTCCGTGCTGCGACAACCTGCGCAGGCAGGACGATCGTCTGGGTGCCGCTAATAATGGGATTGGGCTTACCCTGGGAAGTAAGGCGGTTATTGATAACTCCCAACCCTACTGCGCCGACAACGAGCATACCGACGACAGTGCCTCGGGCGATCTTCAGACCACGCCGCTCAACGCGGGGGTTCCAGCCCCCTCTCAGCCGTTTCTGCCCCATAGCCTACCTCCCTTTACCTTGGAGTTAAAGAGACCGACTTGACATCAGTGCGTTACGAAGACCCGGATGGGACTCCACCTCTTCTAAGACGGCTCCCGCTCCCAGTGCCACACAAGAAAGTGGATCCGGTGCGATCTTGACGGGCATCTCGGTCTCGGCTTGAATTCTTCGATCCAAGCCGCGGAGCAGTGCACCACCGCCTGCCAGGTAGATTCCCAGATCCATAATATCCGCGGCCAGCTCAGGAGGTGTCGCCTCCAGTGCCATCTTAACCGCATCCACCACTTGGTTGACGGGCTCTGCAATCGCTTCCCGGATCTCTACACTCGAAATCGTGGTCGAGCGTGGCAGGCCGGTCAGTAAGTCACGCCCCTTGATGATCATCGTCAGCTCTTGCTCCAGTGGAAACGCAGAGCCGATCTGAAGTTTTACTTCTTCGGCTGTTCGATCTCCGATATAAAGATTGTACTGACGGCGAATATAGGCGACAACGGCCTCATCTATCTCATCACCCGCCACACGGATTGAGCGACTGGTAACGATTCCCGAGAGCGAGATCACGGCGACTTCCGTTGTTCCACCGCCAATATCCACGATCATCGAACCGGTCGGCTCCGAGACAGGCAAGCCCGCCCCAATCGCAGCGGCCATCGGCTCCTCGATCAAAAATGCCTCGCCCGCTCCTGCTTTTTTTGTGGCATCAATCACCGCCATGCGCTCGACTTCAGTCACACCTGATGGGATCCCCACTACTACTTGAGGAAGGTCGAAAGGACGGCGGTGCATGACTTTTTCGATAAAGTAGCGCAGCATCCGCTCAGTCTGATCAAAGTCTGCAATGACCCCATCTTTGAGCGGACGAACCGCCACAATGTGCCCCGGAGTGCGGCCCAGCATTCGCTTGGCCTCATCCCCCACTGCCTCAACCGTCTGCCGGTTTACATCATAGGCGATTACCGAAGGTTCACGAAGTAAAATGCCCTTGCCGTGAACGTGAACCAGTGTATTGGCCGTGCCGAGATCTATTCCCATTCGGCGACGCCGTGAAAAAAAACCAAATAAACGCATGGTGATGTTTCGCCTACCCGAGCGCTGCCTGAGTCACTCTCTCTGGCATTGCAGAAAGACGCTACGGGACGAGACGCTAGGGGGAATTATATCATGTCTCCGTCACGTTTCCGTTTCCAGATCCCTCTATTCCTGCCAGTGTCACTAGAACAAAGCAGCCACGGCACGGTACACTGATCCCTATGACGTGGAGCGTTTTGGATCTCATTGTGGTGGCGGTCTTTATCGCACAGCTTGTGGGCTGGTTTTGCGTGGCAGGGGCTGCCTGGAAGATCAAAAAAGGCCCTATTACACAGCTCCAGAACCAAATTATCCCGCTGACGGAGGCCGGTAAGCTCCTGGCGACGCGCAGTACGGAGCTTGTTGCACGGCTTAAAGTTCAGATAATCTCGCTCGTCTCTCGCACCAGAACCATCCGCAGGAGGCTGCGAGTGAGCGAGCCTCCCCAAGGGATGTGGATCGAGCCTCGCCATCTCAAGCAAGCCGCGGGATTTCTTGCGGCGTACCGCCAGCGGCCCGTAGGCAAAAAGCTGGCATCGAAAAAGAAGCTGCCTGTCTCCATGGCGCAGAGACTCGGACTGCTCCCCCCCGTTTTGGTTCGGCTTGCCCCGCTCGGTAAGATCGCCCGTATCGCGCTCCAGACCCTCAAGCAGCTTCGGCGCTAGTTTCCCAGCTCGGCGCAGATATGAGCCGTCGCTTTGCTTTTATTAAGAGTGTAGAAGTGAAGACCGTCCACACCACCTGCTATCAGCTCGCGGCACTGGGCGATGGCATGACCAATCCCTACCTCGTAGACCGCCGCAGGATCGTTTTCGACGGCTTCTAGCTTCAGGAGCAGCTCTTGCGGAATCTTGGCACCACAGCGGGTGACAAAGCGCTTGATCTGGGCGACATTTTCAATCGGAATGATACCTGCGACAATCGGGACGGTGATCCCTGCCACACGACACTGATCCCGCCAAACAAAGAAATCGGCGTTGTCAAAGAAAAGCTGGGTGATGATAAAACGTCCCCCGGCATCGAGCTTGGCCTTGAGCGTCTCAATGTCGCGTGTGCGATTCAAGCACTGGGGATGTCCTTCGGGATAGCCCGCCACACCGATACAAAAATCTTGGCGTGCGGCGACAAAAGCGGCTAGCTCATTGGCATAGGCAAACCCATTTTTGGGTGCTTTAAAGACAAGCTGGCCGTTCTCGGGATCGCCACGCAGAGCCAAGACATTGCGGATACCGCCCTCCCAGAGTGTCGCCAGGTGCGCCGCCATCTCGTCTTTGTTGTGGTGCAGACATGTCAGATGCGACATCGTCCGAATTCCCAGCTCGCGCTGAATCCGAAGGGTCAGCTCCAGAGTCTGCTCCGTACCGCCGCCCGTTCGCGTGATCGAGATAAAGTCGGGCTTTAGCGCTTGTAGCTGGTGAATCGTCTGGAAAAGAGTCTCCGCACCCGCATCATTTTGCGGGGGATAGAACTCGAAAGAGATGGTGGGGCGCTCGCCCCCAGAAAGAAACAGCTCGTCAATACGCATGGTTCTCTATTCTATCGCAGACGGTATACTGGTGGGATTGTTATGCCCGACTCGATTTTAATTGTCATCCCTACGTACAACGAAAAGGAGAACCTCTCCACTCTCGTTTCCCAGCTTCGTCAGAGTGTCCCTGAGGCGCACTTGCTGATCGTAGACGATGGCTCCCCCGATGGCACAGGGACTATGGCGGATGGCTTTGCAGCCCGCGATCCTCAGGTTCATGTTCTGCACCGCACCACCAAAGATGGCCTAGGGCGCGCCTACGTGGCAGGTTTTTCCTGGGGCTTGTCCCACGGCTACAGCAGGCTGGTGCAGATGGATGCGGATCTCTCCCACAGCCCTGCCGATGTCCCACGTCTGCTCGCCGCCGATGCCGATCTGGTAATCGGATCCCGCTATGTTACGGGCGGGGGCACGGTGAACTGGGGGCTGAGCCGCCGGATTCTCTCACGCGGTGGCTGCCTCTACGCCCGCACGATTCTGGGGCTCTCTTTGCAAGACCTCACCGGAGGCTTCAAGTGCTGGCGACGGCCTGCGCTGGAAGCCGTGAACCTGCCCGAGATCCGCTCCAACGGCTACTCGTTCCAGATCGAGATGACCTGGCGAGCGCTCCAAGCAGGCTTTCGTGCCACCGAAGTGCCCATCGTCTTCACGGATCGCGTGGACGGCGTGTCGAAGATGAGCAAGCGGATCGTCTTTGAAGCGGTTGGGATGGTCTGGCGACTACGCCTGTCGCGCCCGACGACGCGCCAGTCCTAGACCAAGCGCTCCCATTCCCAGTAACGCCAGCGTTCCTGGCTCAGGTGCCGCTGTCATCGCAGGAGTGAACTGCAAGCGCATCACAGGTGCTAAGGAGGCGTTGATCCCATCCGCTGTCGCGGCGTTGTACCCAACAGAACCAACCGACGCGACCTGAGCACTATTCGTCTGTGCATCGAGTCCAAAGTCCGTCGCGCCGTTTCCTGTATGAGTCAGCTCTACCACAAGGTTACCCCCGGTGTAGCTGTAGTTCCCTCCCGACAAGTTGAAGCCGATAATCGCCGCAAAGTCATTTGGCCCCGCCGGGTTGGTGCGTGGGAAGTAACCTGATGCCAGACTCAGCGCACCACCGCGCACTTGCGTCTTCGTCCCAGGAACGTAGTTACTAGAAAACGTGTTGCTCAGCGTACTTGGCGTGGTTGCCGCCTGCCCAAGATAAATATCGTAGTTTGCAAAGTTAATGGCAGCACCCGGCTGTGCTGTAAACGCTGTATTATCTAACCGAAATGTCAGTCCGGTGATCTGTCCATTGAGCACCGAGGTCAGCTCTGAGGCGCTGATTACGGTTTGCAAACTGCGGGGCAGGGACCGGATCATGGTACTAAGCCCATTACTACCTTCAACGGCGGCGTTGGCACTGGGTACGGTAGTGAGAGACTGTGCGTGTGAACGGGCGGCCACCAAACCTACCAGCGCTAAAAATACGATTCTTTTCATGTTCTTTTCTCCCACTCTACAAAAAGTGAGAAAATACAAGAACCATGCCAGACTCATTTCAACGCCGAATGCCCTCACGGGCACCTCATCCGTCCGGCAGGACGTTCGGTGCGAAGCGTCTCCCGCGAGGAATTTCAAACTCCTCGCCGAGCCAACCACGACCGACACAGGCCGCATTCCAATGGACAAAAAGTATCAAATCTTCGTCAGTTCCACCTACGTCGATCTCATTGAAGAACGCCAGCAGGTCATGCGCACCATCCTCGAAATGGGCCATATCCCCGTCGGCATGGAGCAGTTCAGCGCCGCCGATAAGGAGCAATGGAAGATCATCCAGCGCCAGATAGATCAGAGCGACTACTACGTCGTCCTCATCGCCCACCGCTACGGCTCCACTACTCCAGGGATTCAGTAGCGCTACTTTCAACCGGTGGGTAAAACTCCCACCAGAGTGCTTCCAGGTGCATTCTCATGTTCTCGAAGGGCGCGTTGTTTTGGCGAAGAAGCGGCAGAAAACCAGCGAGTGCTCCTAATTCCCACAAGCCATCATGGTTGCCTGTTCCCGTTGCCTCCATGGGGTGAAAGACTCCCTCGGCGCTTGCCTCAGGGTGTGCGGAGAGCAATTCAGCAGACTCCCACGAGACGACCTCTAGCCCGACCCACACAATCGAGAGCATCGGCCCCATCGGAGGTGCATCGGAGGGAGGAGTGTAGTGATCAGGAATATCCCAGAGAAAATCGAGCGATTGGATTACCATACTAAGCGCTCTGGATGCCTGTTGATCGGAGCTACCCAGATCGTCCAATAGTTCAAGCAGCAGGCGTAGTGCCTCCTCCTCCCAGAAAAAACGATTCTGCCAATCCACCGGGATGTACGTTGGCTTCGTTCGCGTTAGGAGAGGACGCCGCTGGCACTGACAGGTTAGCGCAATTTTCTCCGCTTCGGATAGGAAGGTGGGAAGCGTCTCCAAGGCGAGTCCCACACGGACATATCCTGTAATGTTATATTCTATGGCCGAGAAAGTGGGCACTGCTCGATCAATATCCATTTTTAATTCTAGCCTTTTGCAACACGGCTGAGATATAAGTGACACTCATGCGGCTTGCTGGAGGTGTTTTCGGGCGCGGGCTTTGACGAGGCGCATGAGATGCTCGAACTGGGCGTAGTGATCTAATTCGCTCTTTTCTTCGTCGGTAAGGGTGCTGGATTTTTCATGGGCTACCAAGTCCCAGACACGGGCACGGGCTTCGTCGCGGGGTTTGAACTCCAGAACATGCGGCGCGGTGGCGAGCAGGTCAATGATTTCACCGTCGGCGCGGGCGGTCGTCATGGGCAAATTATACCGCCAAGGCCACCGGTTGAAAACCGGCGTCTGCAACGGCGCAAGTGCCGCGAAGCCCGTGCCGGGCTGAGGGTTTGCTGTGGTGTAGCCCGGCACGGGCTTTGCAGCCGAGGGACGAGGCTACCTTGACGCCTAATTCCATTGGGCGGCTCGATTCGCGGTAAAATGCGCTCTGCATGAGCCTCATTACAATCTCTGAACTTGGTAAAGACTACGGCCCTCACACGATTCTCGATGGCATCTCGCTGCGCCTGGCGCGGGGAGAGAAAGTAGGGATTGTGGGCAAGAACGGCGGCGGGAAGACGACCCTGCTGCGGCTGCTTCTAGGCATTGAGGAGCCGACGCGCGGCAATATCCGGGTGGCGCGGGGCGTGCGGATTGGCTATCTCTCGCAGATTGCACGGCTGGATGAGTCTAAGACGATCTTAGAGGAGGCGGAGACGGCCCTAGCGAGTGTGGCCGATGCGGAGGCGCACTTGCGTGAGACGGAGCTTGCACTGGCAAGCGAGCCGGAGAACGAGGACTTGCTCGATGCCTACGGCGCGGCCCAGGACCGCTACGAGTTCTCTGGTGGAGAGTCGGCGCGGGCATCACTGCTGGCGTCTTTGGAGGCGATGGGGCTCCCCGAGAAAGACTGGGACAAGCCTGTCTCGGTGCTCTCGGGCGGCGAGAAGACCCGGCTCTCGATGGCAAAGCTGCTGGCCACCACGCCCGATGTGCTGGCGCTCGATGAGCCGACCAACCATTTAGACATTCGCGCCGTGGAGTGGCTGGAGGGATTTTTGCAGCGCTTCCCCGGTGCCGTCTTGCTAGTCTCGCACGACCGGCGCTTTTTAGAGAACACGGCCAATGCGATCTGGGATGTGGAGGCGACTGGCGTCACCCCCTACTCCGGCGGCTATGCGTTCTACAAGGAGAAGCGCGAGCGAGTGCGGGCCGAGCAGCTAGAGCTCTACCAGCGCCAGCAGGCCGAGATCGCCCGCACGGAGGAGTACATTCGGCGCAATAAAGCCGGGCAGAACACGCGCATCGCGATGGGCAGGCAGAAGCGGCTCGATAGACTGGAGCGCCTGGAGCGCCCCGATGCAGAGGCGCAGGGGGTAAAGGCAAAGCTCGCCAGCTCAGGGCGGAGCGGTGAGAACGTGGTGGTGGCAGAGAAGGCGTCCAAGAGCTTTGGCAGCAAGCCGATCCTCGATAAAGCGGACTTTATCCTGCGTCGCGGCCAGAAGATCGGGATTGTGGGCCCTAATGGCACGGGCAAGACCACGATGCTAGAGATCCTTCTAGGTGAGCAGCCGCTCGACTCAGGGTTTCTGAAGCTCGGGCATGGTGTGACGGTTGCTGTACACCGCCAGGACGAAGACGATTTCGAGGGAGAGGAGACGGTTCTGGAGGCGTTCTACGAGCGCTCGGGGCAGACCATTGCGGAGGCACGAAGCCACTTGGCGAAGTTTCTCTTCACGGGTGACGATGTCTTCAAGCCGATCTCCGCGCTCTCAGGCGGCGAGCGGAGCAAGCTTCGTATGGCGCTGATGGTGCTCTCACCTGCCAACGTACTGATCCTCGATGAGCCGACCAACCACTTAGATGTCTGGAGCTGCGACGCGCTCACCGATGCCCTGAAGGCGTTTCCCAGCACGCTGCTCGTTGTCAGCCATGACCGCGCCTTGCTCGATGCCGTAACCGACCACACGCTGGCCTTTGAGGGCGATGGGAAAGTCGCGCTTCATGAGGGCAGCTACGCAGTCTACCGGGCGACGAAAGCGACACCTCTCCCCACAGCTCCTACGACCCGGCGCAAAGCCGAGCCTGAGCCCATAAAAGCCAATGCCTTCCAGCTCTCCAAGGAGCGGGCGCGGCTCCAGAAGCGGGTTGCGGCTCTGGAAGAGGAGATCGGAAAGCTAGAGACAGAGCTTGCTACCGTCGAGGCCGCGCTGGCGTCGGGCGAGGGCGATGCGATCACGCTGGCGGCAGAGCACACGAAGCTTAGCGGTCAGCTGGAGGCTAAACTCGCCGATTGGGAACAAACCGCCGCCGATGCTGAGGCGCTAGTCTAACCGATTATCCCGCAAGCCAGGATGGAAATCATCCGCACCCAAAGGGTACTCGGGGGCGCTTCCCGTACGGTAGAATGGACGAGGAGAGAGAACGAATATGGCAACGAGTACCTTAGAGGAACGTGTGGCGATTCTGGAGCAGAAAATAGAAACCCTTGCCCCTACCTCCCCCAAGCCTGCCTGGTGGAAAAAGATTGTGGGGGTCTATAAAGATGACCCTGAGTTCACGGAAGCGGAGCGCCTAGGGCGTGAGTACCGCGAGTCACTTCGTCCGAAAGAAGACCCGGCGGCTTGATCTACGTCCTGGATACCGATCACCTCAGCTTGCTGGAGTGGGATAGCGCAGACTCTATCACGCTTCAGATGAGACTGGAGCGGATTCCTCAGGAGCGTATCTTCACCACGGTGGTGAACTATGAAGAGCAGATGCGTGGCTGGCTAGAGCGTGCCGCCCGCGCTGATACGCGTGAGCGACTATTGTCTGCCTACTCTCGCCTCGAACTTCATATCAAGACCTTCGAGGGCATCCCACTTCTCTCGTTCGACACCGGAGCCGCCGATATTTTCGAGCAGCTTCAGCGAGCCAAAGTCCGGGTCGGGACGATGGACTTGAAGATCGCCGCTATCGCTCTGGCAAACGAGGCGACGGTTCTGACCCGCAACCTCGCCCACTTTGGGAAGGTGCCTGAGCTTCTTGCGGAGGACTGGAGCGGCACCTAGTCCGCTCCGATCCCCCTAATCCCCGCCGCTTGTACTCGCTCTCCTTCTTCACACCCGTCGAAGCACGGGCGCATAAATGGGCCCGCGGGTGCGGCAAGCAGGCTAAAGCCCGCTCGGCTCCGGTGCGCTACGAATATCTCCATTCACACGAACGACATCAAGCAACACGCCGTTCAAAAAATCAAAATCTGCGTCTTCCGTGAGTAGGGTTGCATCCAGACAATAAGCCGTAGCAGCAATCCAGAGGTCGTTCTTGCCCATCTTGAAGCCGAGGCGACGGCTGAGTGCATCCAGTGTGGCGTAGGCTTCGATTATGCCTGCGGTTTCTAGTGTAGCCCGGAGAAAATACTGGAGGACATACTCCATTTGCTCAATCTTGTCCTCACCCCAGCTCCACTGGAGCGCCAGCGAGCGCAGCTCGCCGTCCGTGACGAAGCTATAGACCGGGTGGGGCTCAGCCATCATGGGGTCGAATTGTTCCTTGATCGTTTCCCACGAGCTATCGCGACGGCAGGCATGAACCAGGATATTGGTATCGAGGAGGTAGAGAGGCTTTGCCATCAGGAGAGCTCTTTGAGTGCGGCGTCTACCACGGCATCGGATTCGTCACCGGGCCAGGTTCCGACTACCAGTTCCTCTAAAGTCTTCCCCTCTAGCAAGGGCTTAGCAGGTCGTGAAGCGGCAAGTATCGCGGTGCGCAGTGCGGTGCGCTCGTCAGGCGTACGTTCCATTAAGGTTCGCAAGGCTCGATCTAGCGGCGATCCCTCGCTACTTCGCTCTACCAGTTGTGCGACATAGACATCCAGCCCCAGCCCGACCATGGCAGCCTGTGTTCGCAGTCGCGCGGTAGTTTCGGCGGATAGCTCAATTGTAACGCTCATACGGCACCTCCTGTGGCATTATATCGCCGAGGACGGGCACATCAACGGGCGTGGTTGCGGGCGGCTAAAGCGGCCCGCTGTTTCGGCAAGCAGGCTAAAGCCCGCTGAAGCTCTCCGTGTCTGGAGGCCCATTTATGGTTCTTGCCGACCACCCAAAGGGTACCCGGCGGGTCGCTTTAGCCACCCGATGAACAGCAGGCCCACAAAACAGAAAGGCCAGAGGCAAACGCCTCCAGCCTTTCTCCGCAATCTCTCCCCTCCCCCACCCTTCCTCCCAGGATTGGGAGGAGGGGCCGGGGGAGGAGGGCTCTACTTGTCGCTGACGCCCTTGCCGAGTGCGGCTTGCGCTGCGGCCAGGCGGGCGATGGGGACGCGGTACGGGGAGCAGCTGACGTAGTTCAGGCCGATGTTGTAGCAGAACTGAACCGAGGTCGGCTCGCCGCCGTGCTCGCCACAGATTCCCAGCTTGATGTCAGGCCGCACCGCCTTGCCCTTGGCAATGGCGATCTTCATCAGCTCACCGACACCAGTCTGGTCGATCGACTCGAACGGATCGCCGGGCAGGATCTTGTGCTCGACATACGGGCGCAGGAACTTATCGGAGTCGTCGCGGCTGAACCCAAAGGTCATCTGGGTCAGGTCGTTGGTTCCGAAGCTAAAGAAGCTCGCCTCGACGGCGATCTCATCAGCGGTCAGCGCACCACGCGGCACCTCGATCATCGTCCCGAACTGGTAGGGAATCTCCACTCCCTGCTCGGCGACAACAGCCTTGGCGGTTTCCTCTAGGCGATCCTTGACGAACTTCAGCTCATTGACATGCCCAACCAGCGGGATCATGATCTCAGGAACGGCCTGGCCGCCCGCCTTGATCACCTGTGCGGCTCCCTCAAGGATAGCGCGGGTCTGCATCTCGACAATCTGCGGCATCACGATGGAGAGGCGCACACCGCGCATTCCCATCATGGGGTTGACTTCGTGCATGGACTCAATCGCAGCCAGCAGGGTTGCCTTCTCCGCGACGGTCGCGCCGGTTGCGCCACGGTTGAGCAGCTCACGCAGCTCGGCAGCAACCTCTCCGGCGTGGGGCAGGAACTCATGGAGCGGCGGGTCGATCAGGCGGATGGTCGCCGGGCGGCCACCGAGCGCCTCAAAGATTCCCTTGAAGTCCTCGCGCTGGAACACCAAGAGATCGTCGAGAGCCTTCTGGCGCTCGGCATCGTTCTTGGCCAGGATCATGCGCTGCACCACAGGGCGACGCTCGCCCTCGAAGAACATGTGCTCGGTGCGGCACAGCCCGATTCCCTCGGCACCCAGCTTGATCGCAAGCTCGGTATCGGCGGGGGTGTCGGAGTTGGCGCGGACACCAAACTTGCCACGGAACTCATCGGCCCAGCCTAAGAACTCGCCGAAGTCGCCGGTCATCTTGGCCTCTTCGACCGGAACCTGGCCCTCGATCACCTCACCAGCGGCGCCATTGAGGGAGATAAAGTCGCCCTCTTTGATCACCTGTCCGGTGGCATGAACAATAAACGAGCCCTCGGAGACCGCGATCTCCGAACACCCGGCCACGGTCGGGATACCAAAGCCACGGGCCACGAGAGCGGCGTGGGAGGTCATACCACCACGCTCGGTCAGAACGCCCTGTGCGGCCAGCATTCCCTTAAGATCATCGGGGTTGGTGTCGGCGCGAACCAGGCTCACACGCTCGC
>NZ_CBAYMC010000106.1:0-14278 GCF_964826245.1 Armatimonas sp.
CCCCCCGCAGAGTTCTGGTCGTCGCTCGCCGGTGGCCTCCTGCTCGCTCCCATCGCGATCCGCTACAAGTCGTTTCTGCCGTGTTTCTTGATGCACTACTTCATCTCGCTGGGCAACGATATCGCGGTTCTCTACTTTCACTTCCGGTAATATATCCAGGTAATTGTTGCAGGGTAGGCACTTTGTGACCGACAATAGGAGCGCAATGCGTCTGCTGATTGTCTCACCCTGGTTTCCCTATCCGCCGGATAATGGGTCGCGACTTCGTGCCTGGCACTTAATTCAGCGCCTGGCACAGCGCCACGACGTGCGCCTTGTGGTAGGGCAGCAAGACGATGCCATAGGCCGCGAGATTCCACTCGATGTTCCCACAACAATCGTTCCCTGGGTCTGGCATCAACCCGGTGCGACGGGCAAACAAGGGGCGCTCAAGGCGCTTTTCTCCGCAATACCACGCTCGATCTTGGAGACACCTAACCCCGCTTTTGTCGAGGCAATCGCGCAAGAGCTTTCGCGGAAACCGGATGCAGTTCTTGCCATGGAGCTAGGTAGCGATGCCTATCTTCCTGACGTCCTCCCCTGCCCCGTGATCCTGGATCAAGTGGAGCTCTCCGGACTGGAGCAGACTTGGCGGCGCGCGATGAGCCGTCGGGAACGGACGGCACGTTGGCTGACGTATCATAAGGGAAAGAGCTACTGGCAGCGGCGGCTCGCTCGGTACGATCTCCTCACAGCGGTCTCGGAAGCGGAAGCGCTGTCGGTAGAAGCCATTGTCGGAGGCGGAAAGGCCGTCGCGGTCGTCCCCAACGGTGTCGCGACGGCAGATTTCTGCCTTCAGACCAAGCCGAAAGGGGTTCCTGGAAGGCTTATCTACAACGGAGCGCTTTCCTATTCTCCTAATAAAGACGCGGTACTCTGGTTTGTGAAGACCATCCTGCCGAAGATTACAGAGAAAGTGCCCGAAGCCCACTTAATCGTCACAGGGCGCTCCGAGTCCGCGCCCGCAGAGCTTGTCACCCACCCTCAGGTGCAGCTGACCGGCTTTGTCCCTGACCTGAAGCCGACTCTCGCGGAGGCAAGGGTCTGCGTGACCCCGCTTCGTTCAGGGGGCGGGACACGGCTGAAGATACTGGAGGCCTGGGCGGCGGGGATTCCCGTGGTCGCAACCACCATTGGCGCGGCAGGACTAGAGGGCAGTCGGGAGGGTGAGCACCTGTTTGTGGCAGACACGCCGGATGCGTTTGCCCAAAAAGCAGTCCTGCTGCTACAAAACGAAGCGCTGAGTCGGAAGATATCGGGGCAGGCCCGCACTCTGGCGGAGGAGCGCTTTGACTGGGATGTAATTGTGGGACGACTAGAGAGAGCACTGAACCTCGTGACAAAATGAGCAAGGTAAGCAACGAATATAACGACGAGCTAGCAATCTGGAGCGACAACTCCGAGAGCCCATCCAAGGATCTGATCAGCAGAGCAGCGGAGCTAAAGCTCAAGCTCCTGGGAGGCGCCGCCGTTCTGGGGACAGCCCTGGGGCTGGGCGGTGTGTTGGCTGCGGATGCTGGTACGAAGGGAATGGTCTGGCTCGCGATTGTCGTCTTAGGGATCGTCGGTATTGTCACGGTTGCCAGCTATCTCGAAGTCGGCATGACGATCTTTGTAGCGCTTTGTTGGTTTCTCTTTAAAACACCGGGAATTGCCCAAGGCCAAGGCGGTGGCGGCGAGCAGGGACTCGCACTCAGCCAGATGGGGCTTATGCTACTGCTCGCCGCCTGGCTCCTGCGACGTATCTTCCGAAAGGAAGGGCCCCTCTACCGTTCCCCTCTCACAGCGCCTATTGTTGCCTATCTTTTTGTTTGTCTCTGGTCTACGGCACACAGCATCCTCTTCACGGATAGTGCCATCGAGCGTGGTCTCGTCTCACGGACACCGCTGCCCGTCAACATCCTCGAAGTGGCCTTGCGGGTTCTTGCGCTCGGTGGGCTTTTACTGCTGGCAAACACCATCACCCGCTGGGGCAAGAAGCGCCTGGCGGTGATGTTCTTACTTGCGGGCGGACTCCTCTTTATTTTCTCACTTCAGGGGGGGGCCAATACCATGGAGCACCCCCATGGGCTTGCGGTCTTTGTGCCAGGTCAGGGCTACGGGGCTTTTCCGCAGATGCTGGCGATGGCGGCCATGGCGGCACTGGCACTGGCGGGCAAGGGGAGGCGCTGGCAACAGCTTGGGATGGGGCTTGGCGCGCTGATTATCTTTGGCTGGGCATTTATCAAAAATGCAGAGTGGGTCTCTGGCTGGCTTTCGGGTGGAGTTGCGCTGGCTATCGTGGTCTATAATACCAAGCGCCGCTTGTTTTGGATGGGAGTTGGGCTTATCGCCTTTATCGTTCTTCTCAAGTTTGAGTACTTTTGGGATAAGTTCTACAAGATGAACTTCTACGCCGGTGGCCACATGAACTGGGGCCTCGCCTCTCTGCGGGGTGAGGAGATCGGAGCGCTGGAGAACGACCGAAGTCGTATGCTACGCGCTGCCTTCCAGTATGCCGATGCGTTCCCACTGGGGATTGGCCTGGGAAACTACAAGAACTTCAATCTCTACTACGGCTCTCCCGCCGTCTGGAACTCGACCACGTTTACATCAGCGCACGGCACCTACGCACAGACACTCTCCGAGCTAGGTTGGGCAGGTATTTTGACGCTGCTCTGGCTACAAGGTGCGACTCTCGTGACTCTGTACCGCTACTGGAGAGCTCTGCCAAACGGCACGTGGGAAAAGGCTTGGCTCCTGGCAACCTACGCGGGAGCTTGGGGAATGTTTGCCTCGACATTTCTGGGCGACTATATCTTCCCCAGCTACCACAACGGTGGGATGGCGTCATTCGGAGGAACGGTCTATCTCTGGCTCTTCGTGGGGTTTGGCGTGAGCTTGGCGCGTCTCCAAGGGCTGAAGTGGGACGATGTGAGTGGGAAGAAGAAGAAAAGTGAGCGCGTGGTGCCGCAGCCACGCTGGGCTCGTCCCCTGGAGCCACGCTTGTGAGAGATCTCTCCATTGTGATCGTCTCCTGGAACACCAAAGCGCTCCTGCGGGACTGCTTGGAGAGCATTCGCAACCTAAACCTAGATGCCGAGGTCTTTGTCGCGGATAACGCCTCATCGGACGGTAGTCCTGAGCTGGTTGAGGCGGAGTTTCCTAAGGTGACACTGATCCGTACGGGAGCCAACCTCGGCTTTGCCAAGGCCAATAACCTCGCGCTCAAGCAAGCCACAGGTCGCTACTGGCTGCTCCTCAACTCCGACACCCTCGTGCCCGACGGCGCCCTGGAAGCGCTGGTCGCCGCGCTAGACGCACACCCTGAGGCAGCCGTGGCAGGCTCGCTTCTTCTCAATGTCGATGGCTCGCTTCAGCCAAGCTGGGCTCGCTTCCCGAGCTTCAAGAGCGAGCTAACCGGTGAGCTGGAGCGTAGTCAGTGCCCCTACACAGATGCCCAGCTCAGCGATCCCACTGCCCGTGCCTCTCTCGCGCCGTTCACCTGTGACTGGGTGGGGGGCGCGGTCTACGGTGTGCGGGCCAGCGCGGCTCAGAAAGCGGGGCTACTCGATGAAAAATTCTTCATGTACAGCGAAGAGACCGAGTGGTGCCATCGCTTGAAACGCGTCACGGGTGGCACGACGATGCTGGTGCCCGCTTCCACCGTGACCCATCTGGGAGGTGGCTCCAGCCGCGCGGTTCCGAAGGCGACCCGGCGGCGCATGTGGCGCTCCAGTCTGCGCTTTTTCCGTCTGACTCAGGGGCCCCTCGTTGGCCTACTGCCCAGCGCGGTCGCCACCGCCCGTTTCCTTCTCTCCCCATTGCGGAGACAGCAGGGAGCATGAGAGTCGTACTGGATGCCCGTCCCCTCTCCCATCCGCAGTCGGGTGGGTATCGTTCGTATGTGATGGCTCTTGTGCAAGGGCTCGCGGAGCTTGCATCCACCGATGTGGAGATCTTGCTCTACTTGGATCGGCCCGTGGACTTTAGCCTTCCCTTTGAGACGCGCATTCTCAGTAGCTCACGCCTCAAAACCGACTTTGCTCTTTTTGCGCAGCAAGTCAAGCGAGATCAGCCGGATCTGGTGCATGGCACGGTGAACTACTTACCCGTAGGCATTTCGTCTAAGACGGTGCTCTTGCTCTACGATGCCCTGCTCCTCAAGCGCTATCCATGGGAAGGAGTGGTGCAGCGCTCACTGCGCCAGCGGCTCCTCAATGCCTACTGGGCGGGCCTGATGCGTCACTCAGCACGTACCGCCACATCGGTATTTACGATTTCGCAGGGCTCAGCGCAAGAACTCGCCTCTGTGCTCGGAGGCAGCCCTCAGCGCTTTTTGGTCGTTCCTCTTGGAATCTCCCTCCCGCTGCCTCGTGCGGGTGTGGTGCGCGAGCCAACGACGATTCTGGCCATTGCCGCCCCGGATGCCCGGAAAAATATCGAGGCGCTCTACGAGGCACTGCCACTCTTAGACGATCTAAACCCCACCCTGAAGCTGGTCTGCACAACGGTAAGAACCGCGGCAGCAGCCGAGACAGAAGTGGCGCGGCGCGGGCTGAAAAACGTCCAACTTTTACGCAATTTAGACAATCAAGCACTCTCAGATGCCTACGCCACTGCCCGTGTCTTTGTATTCCCGTCACGGTTGGAGGGCTTTGGTCTCCCGCCCTTGGAAGCGATGCAGGCCGGAACCCCCGTTGCTGCCTCGAATGCCCTTCCGATGCCGGAGATTCTCGGAGCAGCTCCCCTCTACTTTGATCCGGAAAAGCCCGCCGAGCTCGCCGCTACCGTTCGTTGCCTACTCACCAACGCCGACGAGTGGAGCGAGCGCTCTCATGCAGGGATCGCTCAGGCAAAGCGCTACTCTCTTAAGGCGATGGCAGAGGGAACACTCTCTCTCTGGCGGGAGCTTGCCGCATGAGCAAGCCTCATGTTTTGTTTCTCGCCCACCTGCTACCCTGGCCCTTAGAAGGCGGGGGGCAGATTAAGTCGTATCATGTTCTGCGACAGCTCGCGCAGGCATACGATATCAAGCTCCTGGCGCTGATCCGAAAACCCGAGGAAGCCCAAAATGCCGAGCCTTTGCGGCAGTTCTGTGCGCTGGGCATTGAGATGATTCCCCTACGGCGCACCAAGCTCACCAATCTCATGGCAGCGGGAAGTGCGGTGCTAACGGGACGCTCGTTTCTCGTGAGTCGTGACCACACTCCCGCTCTGCAGGCTGCCGTGGAGCGTGAGCTGGCAACGGGGAGCTACAAGGCACTTCACCTAGATCATCTGCAGATGGCAGCGTTTGTCCCTGCACAAACGCCCGGGACTCGGGTGATTTTGGATCAGCACAACGTGGAATATCGCATACCCCAGCGCATTGCCCAAACGGCTAAGAATCTCGCGATCCGCCTCTATGGAGCGGGAGAATGGAAGCGTCTGCGACGCTTTGAGCAAGCCGCTCTCCGTCGCGCTGATCTCACTTTGGCAGTGTCCGACGAAGATAGGCAAGCCCTACAGGATTTAGCCGGCGCAGAGTTGGGTAGAATAAAGACACTATCTATCGGGGTCGACACGGATTATTTCGCCTCCTCCCCGCGCACCACGCACTCCAAGACACTGGTTTCGATCGGAACCATGTACTGGCCACCAAATATTGACGCTATATCCTGGTTTTGTCGGGAGATTCTGCCGAAGATCAGAGAGAGAGAGTCTGAGGCAAAACTTATGGTCGTGGGAGCACGACCAACGGCGGAGATACTCGCGCTTGCGGAAGCTTACGCGGTAACCGTGACGGGCTCAGTACCTGATGTACGTCCTTATGGCACAGACTGTGGAGCATTTATTGTCCCACTGCGCTCCGGGTCAGGGATGCGGGTCAAGATTCTGAACGCGCTTGCCATGGGCCTACCGACAGTCTCGACAACAATTGGTGCGGAAGGAATAGAGGTGACAGACGGCGAGGATATCTTATTGGCAGATACGGTGGAGGACTTCGCAGCGGCGACGCTGCGTCTGCTCTCGGATCCGGACCTTGCCGCACGCCTCGCCGAAAATGGTCGAAAGTTAATGGAAGAGCGCTATGGCTGGGATGCTATCGGGGTGCAGCTCCGGCAGTACTATGCGGAGGTACTCGCACCGTGAGGCTCCTCTTTATCTCACCCTATGTCCCCTCCCCCATTCGGGTGCGCACCTACCAGATCTTGCGTCACCTTGCGCCACTGGGCTGTGAGATCACCCTGGTCGCGCTAGAAGATGCGCCGGTCTCCGAGAGCGCACGTGCAGAGCTTGAAACCTGGTGTCAGGAAGTTCACGTGGTGCCACTGCGCAAACCTGCCGCCGCACTGCGCTGCTTGCTAGCTCTTCCCACCCCCACTCCTATTTCGGTCGCCTACTGCAAGCCGCCAGAGTTAAAAAAACGCATCACAGAGCTTGTCAAGACGAAACAGTTCGATGTCGCTCACGTCGAACATCTGCGAGCATCTTCGATCCGGCCCGCTCTGGGAAATCTTCCGTGTGTTCTGGATGCTGTAGACTGCATCACGGCCCTACAGCACCAGATGTTTGAGCAAGGTGAGAGTGCCAAGGACAAGCTGATCGCCTGGGAGGAGTGGAGCAAGCTGCGCTCATGGGAGCCTCGCGCCTATGCCCCGTTCAACCAGCTCGCCGTGACAAGCGCGTACGATTGCCACGAGCTACAGCTACTCGATTCGAGTCTACGTCCGGAGATCATTCCTAATGGGGTGGACCTGGATTATTTCCAGCCCGTTCCAAACCAAGCCCGAGAAAGCGACACGATTATTTTCAGTGGAAAAATGAGCTACCGTGCCAATGAGGATGCAGCCTTAGGGTTTGCCTCTACTCTCTGGCCACGTCTCAAAGAGATGCGCCCTAATCTCCGCTGGCTTATTGTTGGGAGCGAGCCAAGTCCCGCCATTCAGCGTCTTGCACAAGACCCTGCCATTGAGGTGACCGGCTATGTATCGGATATCCGTCCCTACTTGAGTCGTGCAAGTGTGGCCATCTGTCCTCTTCGCATTGGTGTTGGGATTCAAAATAAAGCCCTGGAAGCGATGGCGATGGCCTGCCCCGTGGTTGCTTCGCCGATTGCAGGACGCGCACTCCAACATGCCGAAGACGATGGCGGCATCGCGATTGCAAAGACAGAGGAAGAGTTTCTCTCGGCGTGCCTAAGATTCCTCAGTGATCCCTCTTGTGCGCAAGCTACCGGAGCAGCGGCACGGCGCTTTGTCGAACGTCACCACCGCTGGGATTGCGCCGCCAAGCGTTTTCTTGAGCTCTATACTCAAGCGATTGCCTCAATATAAACAAAGTGTATAAACAGGAACACGATCACACAGAGATGAAAACCCAGGTATATTCTAACCAGCAATTAATTGCGGCCCCTTCTGTGCCTTTTGCCAGCAAAAATATGCTCTATTTTGCCGTTAAACGTCTGATTGACATCCTCGGTTCGTTTTTTGGGCTCGTAGTGCTCTTTCCTGTTTTTGTCGTTCTTGCTATATTGGTTCGTCTTTCCTCAGCAGGGCCAATTCTTCACCGAAGACGCGTTCTTTCTCTTCAAAAGTATGAAGGTGGCGTCCCCCAGAGCTTTGATGCCTTTAAGTTTCGAACAATGGTGACCAATGCCGATGAGTTTCTCAAAGAGCATCCGGAGCTCATGGCCGAGTTTCAGAAAGACTTTAAGTTACGCGATGACCCCCGTGTCACCAAGATTGGCCATAAGCTGCGACGCGCGAGCCTGGATGAGCTTCCCCAGCTCTTCAACGTGCTTTCGGGTCAGATGACGCTGGTGGGCCCACGCATGATCTCGCCTCCTGAGCTAGAGATGTACGGCGAGTTTGGCACGAAGCTTCTTTCGGTAAAGCCAGGTCTGACGGGGCTCTGGCAGGTGAGTGGGCGCCAGAATGTCTCCTACACGGAGCGCGTTAAGCTGGACATGTACTACATTGACCATCGCTCCATTGGTATGGACATCCAGATCTTGCTAAAAACCGTCGTCAGTGTGCTGAAACGCCAGGGAGCGTACTAGGCCATGAACCGCCTGGTTCGCAATGTCTTGCTGTTATTGCTCTTAGCCGTTCCCTGCCTGGCCCTGCTTCCACGGCTCAACTCACCCACACCGCTCTCCGAAAGTGGGCTGGATCAGCTCCTGGCATCGCGCTACACTGCCGCAACAAATCGCCTCGGAACTCCCCTGATTCGGCCTTTAGAAGCCGCTCGGCTCGTTTCGTATGGCGATGGTGCTCTCCCCGATCTCCGGCACGGCATTCTCTATACGGGCCTCGCTTCAGTGAGCATGAAGGTGCTCAAAGAAACAAAGGGGGGACAAGGCCAGCGGGCAACGACACTTCTCGGGATCATACTTTTGCTCAGTGGCGGACTCACCACTCTCTGGCTTTCCTCCCGCTGTTTCCCCAGACGAAATGCACGTTGGGCGGCTCTCTTTTTTGTGTGGAGTGGTGGGGCGATTCTGGCAACGATTACCCCCGGCCCCGGATTACTCCTCGCAATTCTTGGCGCACTGCTCTGCGCGGCACTCTTACCTCTGGATGTGAGTGCTTCGGACAAACGGGCATCTGTCGGGCAGGCACTTGCCGCCGGTGCTCTCTGGGGGCTGCTGTTCCTGACGATCTACTCAGGGCTCCTGCTCCTGCCGTTTCTAATCTGGCACGTCTGGAGCGTCACGCGCCGTGATCCCCGCGCGATCGCGGTCTTCCTGCTAGCGGCGGGGATCTTTGCCGTCCCTCAGCTTGCCCGCGCCTATAAAGTCACCAAGAATCCTCTCTACCATAGCCGGTGGATCGAGCTGGCCATGCGGACGGACTCCTACCCTGGAACGACACTTTATCACTCGGGGTCACTTCCTAAGGCGATCATGAACTATCTTCCCAACGGGGGCGTTTCCGAAGTTGCCAGCAAGTCCAGCCGAACGCTCATCGAAGTATTGTCCCGTGCGATCTCCACGCTTGGGCTTGGCTTGATCCTCTTTATCGCCTCTAGCCTGATACGCTTTGCGGACCACCGTCTCAATCAGCTCCGTCGCCTGCTGTTTATGATCATGCCGCTCCACCTGGCGGCGCTGAGTTTGTTCTTTTCTGCCGAGGAGTGTGTCAGTGTCTTACTGTTCTATGCGCCGCTAGTGATGACACTGGGCGCAGGCTTCTTGGAGACAGTCGTTCATGCGCGCCGTCTTCCCCGGCTTCATGCACGTGGAGTCCTATTGTTCTGGATTGTCGCCTGCTGCGTCTCCGGAGTGAGCCAGCTTCTGGCCCTGCGCACCGCCCCCGCGCCTGCACGCCTCTACGCCTTTCTCGGGCCAAGTGGGGCAAACTTGGAGCGCGTCCAGAACAATACCGATGGCGTTTTAGCGGCGGATGATCCGTTCACCATGGCGCACTATGCCAATGTCCCGGTCACGTTTCTGCCCGCTAGCGCAACGGATTTCCAGGAGCTAGAAGGACGGCTCAATAAACAGATTGTCGCTTTTGGGGTGACTCCAGCTCTGCGCTGGGATCGTCCTGAAGATGCGGCCATTGCACCGTGGGCGGAGACCTACCGACGTGTCATTGGGCTATTTTCTATTTCGGAGCTTCTTCCCCCTGCGGAGCGGGATATGCTCAGCAACCGTATCTTTTATCCCGAGTCCATTCGGTCCTCCATCCGGACGTTTCAGGTAACCCCCGTCCGAGAGCCGAGCAGCCGCGGCGACTACTCGGCGATCTTCTGGGACCTGATGTACCTGAGATCCTAGCGCGATGCGAGAAGGCGCTGGGCCATTGTCAGGCAGGCAATAGACTTCATGTCCTGAATCCGGCCGTCGCCAATCGCGGCAAGCGCGTCGTCTAAGCTCAAGGGAACCGTCTCGACAAACTCATCGTGGTCGGTGTGTGCATCAGGACACGGCGTGAGATCCTCGGCGAGATAGCCCCAGATCTTTTCGGTGCAGTAGCCCGGAGCCACATAGGCCTCGTAGAGTGGGATGAGCGTTCCTGGCGTGAAGCCAATTTCTTCGCCAAGCTCACGTGCCGCGGCCACGGCGGGGTCTTCGTCGTCCTCAATTCCCCCAGCGGGCACTTCGAGCAAAAGTCCATTGGTGGGAAGGCGAAACTGACGAACCAGCAAGACATTGCCATTGGCATCCAAAGGCACGACGGCGATAGCACCACTGTGCTCGACGATCTCCCGCTTGCCACTCTTCCCATTGGGCAACGTCACAGTGTCCACACGAAGTCTTACGACACGCCCTTCATACTTCCGCTCACTCGCGGTTACGGTCTCGGTTAAGTTCATTGATTTGTCTCCAAAAAGGTTGGGTTGAGGAGCCACTCGGGGATAGTCACCGGCTCCAGAGAACGATCCAGCTCGCCTGAAAGCAAGCGGTCAGGGAGCTCGCGCTCCGCAAGCGCGAGGGCTTCTTCTAGAGCAGTCTCAGGCACTTCTTCTTCGCCCTCAAACACACTGTACTCCATCAGCAAGCGAGCCCCAAAGTCATCCACGAGAAAGACTGCCCAGGGGAGATCGTCTTCTACACCACTGGCATCCCAGACTGTGGCGGTATAGCCGGAAGTCCCCACGTAGGCAAGGCTACACTCCACTTCCTCGATGTCAAACTCGCTTCCCAGGGGCAGAACGGTCGGCCAGTCGAGTGTGGCCGGTGTCTCATCAGGCACTTCTATCTCGTTCCAGGACGCGAGAAGAACGTGCTCAAACCAGCGGTGTCGGCTCTCCAAGGCCGCGAACTCAGGATCATCTGGGGTATATAACATGGTTCTACTCTATCACAATCAAGTTATTGTATCAAATACAACCACAAGCCGCGGCGACTTGAAAAAAGACCGGATCCTGCGCGACATTACGCCCCATACTCGTCACCGAAATACCGCGCTCCACGAGGAGAGACAGGCCAGGCTGTGGGTCGGCAAGCTGGAAGTCAATTTCTAGGTTAGAGGGTAAGGTGAGATTTTTGGGCCAGCCTGCGGTTACCCGCCCTCCCACAAGGCCGAGCACAGTCCGACTATGGTGCGAGACTCCTTGGTGCCGCGGGCGTGGGTCGGCCTCGGAGGCGCGGAGGCAACAGATCGCCTCCCCCCCGAGCGCTTTGGTCACTTGGAGCACCCACGCTTGCTCGATCCCGGAGAAACCGAAGCGCGTTCCCGTCCCCGCATTCCCCGGCCCTGGTGCGACAATGATCAAGTCCGCGTGCTCTAGGTGCCGTGCCACTAAAAGTGCGGAGGGTAGTGTCACACACTCATGATCGCCGCCAAATGCCTGCCCACAGGTCAGGGTGGTGTCTAGTAATCTTGCATCCTGAAGCTGGCGGACGAGCCGTGAAAATCCCAGGGGAAGCGCGGCCGAGTCGGTCATGATATAGGCAACGCGACAGTTGGGACTTGTTGCCTTTGCCGCCGCCGCGACGGGTGCGAGCTGGCTATGGAGCAGACAGGCCACCACGCGGACGCCGTCCAGTGTCTCCGGGAGAGGCGCTTGCAGAGCTTGCTCCGTCGCCATTACCGCGTGCTGGAGGGGAGTGTAGCGTAGCTTGATAATGTGCCCGAGCTTCGCACTTTCGGGGAGCGCTGGGCCGGACATCACAAAGTCAACTCCCCCGGTTCCCAGAGAAAGCGCTGTTGCAGTCACATTGAGGACAATGGCATCTCCCACACCCAGAGGGCCGGTGAGCGTTGGGTAGGCAACAAACGGGCGCTGGTGTGTCTCACCGGCCACTTGGGCTACGCCCCAGAGAGCTTGCGAGTTGGCGCGTGTAATCGCCACGATGGTGGCAGGAAGGGCATCCAGTCGTGGCATCTAGCGCAGTGCGGACTGCTCACCGAGACGCTCGGCAAGATCTGGCCCTAGAACGACCACGATATCGGGCTTGGCCTCTTTCAGGGTTCCCGTCGTATCCACCCCTGTGTCTTTTTGAACCAAACCGCCTCCCAAGAGCCTAGCCACCGCATCGGCACGCGATCTATTGGTAGCTTTCGCAAATAAAATCGTGGTGGAAGTCACCTTCGCCATCGGCTCGCTCACGTAGTTGGCATCGAAGTCGCCACGATCTCGTAGTATCTCCGCGGCACGACGGGCCGCTCCCGAGATATCGGTAGCATTGTGCACGGCAACCGTCGTGACCCGATTGGCCGCACGCTGATCGCCTTTCACAAGCCACTGAACCAGTGCCTCTGTCTTACGCCGATCGGGAATGAAGAAGTAGGGCCTTACTTTCTCAAACTCCCCCGAGAGAGTCGCGGAGGCAACTTGATCGGGCTTGGCACTCCGAAAGATCGAGGCAATCGCCAAAAGCTGGTCGTGGCTAAGGTTGGTATCGAACTGTTTGAACGCGGTATTGACAATCTTGTCCGCTCGATAGAACTGTTTTGTCCCGGAAGCGATCATCGCACGGATCATGTTCTGCTGGCGTGCCATGCGGCGCGTGTCGCCATTTTCAAGGCATTTATTGAGCGCGGCGATCTCGGCGGCGGGCTTGAGACGGAACGTCGTGCGGCCTGTTGCAATCGGGGAGCCATCTGGGTTGCGCTGATAGATATCCACTTCACGGTAGCGACAGTAGCCAATGGCATCATTGGCATTGGCAATATGAATCGCTCCTTTGGGAAGCTTGACATGCAGGCCCGCTTTGTTGTCGTGGTACTCAAACGCATCAATGGTCTCAACATTGACACCACCTAGCTCTTCCACCAGATTACCGACAGCATCCGGCTTAATGGCAAGATAGTAGTCAGGTTGTACCCCTGTGATTTCTTCAACCGCATTGCAGAGAAGCTTTGGTCCCGCGATTCTGGGGTAGGTATCTTCCCGGATGGTTGCATTGATCTTGCCCGTCTTACCTGCCACACGAATGCGCGTATCGCGAGGAATCGAGAGTGCCGTTGCACGCTGATTTTTAAAGTTCAGCGTCAGGAGCATGATAGAGTCCGCGCGGCTTGACTTCCCGGTGTAGCGCTGGTAGTTCTTGTCGTACTCGTAGTCTTTACCGATTAAGAGGACGGTGATCTGATCTTGCTGGTTTTTAGGGAAAAACTTTTTTGGGTTGGAAATAATCCCAATTGTATTGGTGCCCGCGATCCCAATGATGCTCTTTCCCGCCAAAATAGCCGCCACAATCAACCCGCTGAGAACCACAAAACCAAAAAGTTTCCGTAAGGGATTCACGCGTTTCTTGCGGCGACGGGGACGGCGACCCGCAGGCTGAGAAGGCACCGACGTCGGTGCACTAGTACGGCGGGCGGGAGGAGGGGGAGATGATCGTCCATTCACAGGTCGTTTTCCAGTCACTAAACAGAATTATATCCTAAATTGGTTCCCAAGTTTAGGGCATGAGGTAAACTCTTTCTCGTGATCTCTGAACGCCTCTTGGTCTCTGACCGAATTTCTCGTCTTATCCCCTACCAGCCCGGCAAGCCCATTGACGAAGTCAAGCGTGAGCTAGGCATCATGGGAGAGGTGATTAAGCTCGCCTCCAACGAAAACCCTCTTGGGCCCTCTCCGAAGGGAATCGCCGCGCTGCAAGCCATTCTGCCGACACTGGCTCTCTATCCAGATGGTGCCTGTCATGCACTCCGACAAGCCGTCTCTGAGAAGCTAGCCGTCTCTCCAGATTCTCTGATCTTTGGCAATGGCAGTGATGAGGTCATCCACATGCTGGGCCTCTCGCTTCTCGAAGAGGGCGATGAGATCGTGGTGGGCGATCCGACCTTTGTTCTCTACGAAGCCGCCGCGACTCTGGCGGGAGCCAAAACCGTAAAAGTGCCTCTGACTCCTCTTGAGATGAAGCACGACGTTGCGGCGATGGCCGCTGCCATCACTCCCAAGACGCGCTTGGTCTTTGTTGCCAATCCCCACAACCCCACAGGCTCCGTGATCTCCCGAGCCGATGTCGAGACACTGCTCGCCGCCTTGCCTCCTCGTGCGTTTCTCGTTTTGGATGAGGCCTATATCGAGTATGTGGAAGACGATCCCGAGTTCCCAAGATCTACGGAGTGGATCAAAGCGGGTGCACCGGTGATCGGTCTGCGGACGTTCTCCAAGCTCTACGGCCTTGCGGGTTTCCGCGTGGGCTACGGCGTGGCCGCTCCCGAGGTGATTTGCCTGCTCAACCAGCCCCGCTCGCCGTTTAATGTCAATCTCGCGGGGCAAGTCGCCGCCGCTGCCGCGCTCTATGACGACGACTTTATCGCGCAGAGCCGCAAGAACAACGATGATGGCATCGCGCAGCTTATCGCGGGGT